>SSGY01000009.1 GCA_008017145.1 Neisseriales bacterium | reverse complement strand
TTACATGCTAATGCTATGCTAAATAATATCCATCTCTTTAATTTAAGCATGAACAATCTCCATTTGAACAACATTAATTCTCTCAGAAATAAAACCTGCGCTACAAGCTGCTAAATAAAATTCCCACATTCTAGCAAACTCCTCATCAAATCCAAGTTGTAAAATTAATTCCAATTTATGCTTAAACTGCTTCAACCAAATTTGTAAAGTAGTTGCATAATCTTTCCCAAAGCGAAAAATCTCAGAACATTTCAATCCGCATTTATCTAACTCTCGCGCCAAAGATTTCTCACTAGGGAGCATACCACCGGGAAAAATAAAAGTACGAATCATATCAGACTGCTTAGCGTAACTTTTAAATAAATCATCAGAAATAGTAATAGTTTGTAATAAAATCTTACCACCTGGTTTTAGTAATTGCTTTAATTTAGCAATTTCGATTCGTAGCTTTTCAATTACGGTGTTCTTGATTGAATTATGAATAAAAATCCGGTTTGAGCAGACACAGGTTTGACCACTATTTCTAAACTTACTTTTTATAATGCCCTCAACTGCAATGTCAATATCGGCATCTTCAAAAACAATTAATGGAGCATTACCGCCTAATTCTAGGGACATTTTTTTCATTGTATTCGCACAATTTTGGTAAAGCCAGACACCGACTTCAGTAGAGCCAGTAAAGGTTAATTTTCGGATGGCTGGGTTGGAACAGAAAAATTCACCAATTTGCCCACTGTGTCCATGAATGACATTTAATAGTCCCGCAGGTATGCCTGCCTTTAACCCAAGATAGGCGAGGGCATTTGCTGATAATGGTGTTTGGCTAGCAGGTTTGGCGATCATGGCACATCCAGCTGCAATTGCAGGTGCTATTTTTCTTGCAAGCATTGCATTGGGAAAGTTCCATGGAGTAATTGCGGCACAAACCCCTACTGGCTCGTATTGCACCGTTATTTTTTGCTTAGGCTGATTTGCGGGGATAGTTTCACCATAAATACGTTTTGCCTCCTCAGCATACCATTCAAAATAGCTGGCACCATAAAGAATTTCGCCTTTGGCTTCTGTTAGTGGTTTTCCCTGCTCAAGCGTCAAAATTTTGGCTAAATCATCTGCATTGATAGTGATTAGTTCACCCCAAGTCTTGATTATTTTACCGCGCTCCTTAGCTGTATATTTTTGCCATTCTTTCATTGCGAGCTGAGCAGAGTTAACTGTAGATAACAAGTCGTCTTCAGTTGCTATACTAATTTTGCAGATTTCTTCGCTGGTTGCTGGATTAAACACTGGAAATAAATCACGGTTTGTATTAATCCATTTACCATTGATTAATAATCCTGTTTGAATCAGTTCAGGATTAAGCAAAGTTATTTCTATAGTCATTTAATTATACGCTCCATGTTTAGGTTTATCTGATATTCAGATGATATTGTACTCCACTAAATTGGACTAACAATAGTTTTTATGATATTGCATAATTCAGGCTGGCAGAGGTTTTACAATCCTGCTTGCCACTATTCCCGGTGTGTTAATTTATAACACACCTTTTTCACAGGATTAATCATGACAGAAATTCTTAATATATTGCTTTGTTTCGCCATCGGCTTAATGTTTTTTGGTTAGGTAAATATCTTATTCTATTGGTAGTATTTCACTTCGATAGCAAAATTTTTTATCCGATTTGCCATCTCGGCAAGAAAGTCTATACTAACCTGGCTTATATTATTTCCTTCAGGAAGTGCCGGATTACGAGCAGTTGAGTAAAGTAAAACGCCTTTAATCATTTGACGAATATTATAAATTAGCTCAATAAAATTATCTACTTCTTCTTTTGATGGGTTGATATTTGTAGTTTTAAACCAGCAGCTTTGTATCCATGTCGGGCATATATCTGATGCTATTTTTAGACGTTCCAGAATACCATCCAGATGTAAATTTACTTGATTAACCTCTGAAATTCCTTCGGGGCTAACTCTATCAATCTTAAACCATAGTTCACCATTGTTTTTAGCAATGATTTTTAACCCTTCTTGGGTTGCAGGTAAATGCATTTCGCTACCATTACTGATTAGAATGGTTTTTACCTCAGACCCAATCTGGTATTTTTTACGTAGCCTTGCAATAATTTGGGTAACTGCAACGAAATCTTTGGATAATGTTGATTCACCATTTCCAGATAAGCAAATATCATTAAAGCGTTGCAATCCATCTGGTGCATGAGTTATGATGAAATCACCATGAATAATCCATTCAAGCATCACATCAAGCTCATGTTCTAGTTTAGCCAGATCAATTCTATCTGGCTTGCCACGCACCAAACCTTCAACTTGACAGTAAACACAACGCCAGTTACAAGCATTATTGATATTTAGGTTAATCCCGAGTGATACACCTTGAGCTCGGCGGGATACGACTGGATAAACATAGATACATTCTTTAAAGTGGCGGGAATGGTCACTAAAAGTTAATAGGCTAATTTTAGTCATAGTTATTTTTTAAAACCTGTGTGCTTAATTTTAATTTCAGAAGTGATTTTACTAGATAGGAAAGTTTGTGTGGTAGTTAAATCATGCTAGGGGTTTGTTGTCTAAACTCAATGAATTATAATGGGTGTTAGTTTTATAGCTATGTGAAAATTGTCGTAAAATGTCTGCTATATTATAGGTTATTATATCAGTTAATTATGATAAATGTGGTTATTAAACTCAATTTATAAGGAGGGTAAGCAATAAATTCAGCAACTAATGTATTTACAGCAACTAACAATTTATCAATTACAGTTAATAATACACCATTTAGTTGTACAGGTACAGTTACACTGACACCTGTTCTACAATAATGCAGAGATGTTTTTGGAATCACATATTTAGCTAACTTTTTAAAGATTTTTCAAGATACTCCATGGCGCTATTCATATATAAAATGACTTCATGATCATATCCCTCAATTAATCCATTTGGAATATCTCCAGACTTCATTAACTCCCACATCTTATTTGCTAATTCTGGGTTGTTAGAATATTGTTTCTGGGACATTTCTATCCATAAATCTATCCATTTCTGGGCTAATAACTGTATTTCTGGAGAGTATGGATCTTTGCCTTGTTTTAAAGCTATGGTCGCTTGGGTAAATAGATCTATCCATGGCTGAGTATAATCAACTTTAATTTTTTGGAACACTTTATCACCGAAAAATTTACGCTCTTCAGTTGAAAAATTACGTTCTGACCATTTTTTAGTTAGATCATTATGCGAGACCCTAAATACTTTTAGCATTTTACTCATGGTACTCCATTCAATATTACCAGTTTTAGTGTATTGCTCAATTCCTTTTTTAACGATAACTATACCTTTATTAAGTTGCGCAATATTGTCGAGTAAAATATGCTCTTGTAATTGTAGTGATTTCAGAAAATTAAACCCAGGTATAGTTAAAATTTGTTTAATCTGTTTTAAATTAAAACCCGCATACTTTAAAGTGATGATTTGTTGAACAGTTAAAAAATTTTCATTTGAATAATAACGAGCACCACTTTCTTTCTTATGGCTAGGAGTTAAAATATCTTGTTTGTCATAATAATGCAATGTTCGTATGGATAAACCAGTCATTTTGCAAAACTCTTTTACACTCCATTGTTGCGTCATGATTACTCCAATCATAAAGTTATTACAGCTTTAGTTTCTTTAATAGCCATCAAAATTATATCACAGTTGTAAAAAACAACATAAATACTTAACCTTTTTAATCATCCTGCTAAATTTAAAATTTATAGTTATTTCAGCATGTAGTTATAGAAATAAAAAACTAATCTAGTAAAATAGTTTTTACTTCGTGCTTGAACATTACCTTACGTGATGTTTTATAATGGAGGAGTGGAATTAACCACTGAAATATAAATAAGATAATTAACCTATTTATTCAGGCAATATTCAAATAATTTTTTTGATTAGGAAATTTTTTATGAAAAACCGTTTTATACTTTCATTATTAACTTCTACTGTTCTTTTAGCTTCATGTAATAGTGGCGGCAGCAGTAGTTCCTCTCCAGCCCCACAATATTTAACTGCAGGTTTTTATACCGCTGCAATTTCTAATTATAGTTTGAGTGGTACTCTTCCAGATGGAGAAACGTGTGATAGTAACAGTTTTGCTCCAAGTAATCCTATCGTAATTAATGCTGCAGGGGTAGAATGTGACGCTAATGGTCAGTGTTCTCCAACTCCAATAAATTTAAATAATAACCCATGTTTTTCGGATAGCCAATCAAACGATGGAGTTACAGGTGTACAGGCATATAATAACTGTGCCGTATCAAATAATATTTTTACTACGACACAAACGATATCGTTTTCACAAAACAATACAACACTTGGTACCTGTTCATTTACCTATACGCTTACGCCTAATTTTTAATATTGAGGAGTGCACGTATGGCTAATACAATAAGAAGTATAACTAGGGTAAAGGGGTTTAATGATGCGGAAATGGATTTTCAGCTTTTGCGACAGCTTGGTTCTGCCAACTATGGCGGCGCATCAATTGGAGAAACTCTATTCTGTATAGCACGCATGGAGCGTGAGGATGCTGATGAATGGGTTGATAAATTTTTGAACCTCGCAAATAATCAAGAGTTAGATGCAATTAGTAGATTACATAAGCATCATTATATTAGTAGTAGCGAGCAATTCCTTAAAGCTGCAAATAGTTATCGGTCGGTTGAATATTTCATTCATTCGAATAAACCAGAGCATAAACAATATGGGTTAAAGTCCAGAGAGTGTTTTCTTAATTATTTAAAACTAACAACCTATCACTTTCAAGCCAATTTTATAGCCCATAATAATCAACAATTACCTTATTATATAATTTCTCCGGATAAAGAAAAGATCTTAAGGAAAACCATCTTAATCATAAGTGGATTCGATGGAACTCTTGAAGAGTCGTTCATTAGTTATGGAATTGCCGCAATTGAGCGTGGATATAATGTAATTTGCTTTGCAGGGCCTGGGCAAATGGACTCAGTGCGATTTAACCCACAAACATATTTTGAACCAAACTTTGAAGTACCTGTAACAATATTATTAGACGAAATTGAAAGATTATATAAATGGGTGGATCTAAATAAGTTAGCGTTGATGGGCATTAGTTTTGGCGGCTATTTTGCCTCAAGAGCCGCGTGTTATGAGCCAAGGGTGAAAGCGCTGATTGCAAATTCGCCAATTATTAACCTGTGTTCTTACATACTTGGATTTGCTGACAATGAAGGTAGTAATTTTCAGGATTTTAGTTATAATGATATTCCCTATATACCGGATGATGTTATGCTGCCAAGCTTTAAAGAGCAGGCTGCAAACTTATTGCTTCGTTTTGGGCATAAATTAATGAGTGAAACTATAAACTACCTACACCAATTTGATATAGTTGAAAAATTAGATTTAATAAATTGTCCTACCTTAGCCTTAATTGGAGATGGTGAAGGTGGTGAACCATTAAGGCAATTTGATTATTTTGTTGAGAATATAAAACACAAACACCTATACAAGTTTACAAGTAAAGATGGTGCCGATACCCATTGTCAAGTTAGTAATTTAGGTTTTACAAATTGTGTTGTATATGACTGGCTAGATGAAATATTTATTTAATCTTTAAGTTAAAAGGAGTTACTATGAAAAGGCTTATTCATATTGGTCTATTAGCGATTGCAATTACTTCCTGTAGTGGAGGTAACGGAAGTGGTAGCGCTGCTAACAACGGAGTCTTATCTTTTCAAGATTCACAATATAAAGTATCGCAAAACTCTACAACTGAGCTAAAATTAACTTTAAGTAAATCAACTGCTGCAAGTAATACTACTGTCTACTTACAATCATCTAATCCAGAGATTGCAACTGTGATTAATAGTGTTTGCACGTTGAGAGATGAAAGTGGATTTAATAACTCATGTGAAGTGAAAGTTAGAGGGAATAATACAGGTAACGCAATAATCACCGCAGTTTCTTCTACCGCTGTATCAGCAAGTACATCTTTAGCGGTTACCCAAAATAATGTAATAACCGGATTGACATTTGAACCAAGCGCAGAGTCTGTTACTATCGGGCAGGACACTAAAGTTATGCTAAAACTCCTATCTGGGTCTAATATTAATAATTTGACGGTAAATTTAGCTAGTTCTGATTCAAATATAGCTCGACTGGAACAAAAGTCTTGTACGTTTAACAGTAGTGAAAAAGTTTGCGAAGTAACGATTAATGGTATTAGTTTAGGTAATGCACAAATCATCGCAACATCTGCTGAATATAATCTAAGAGCAACAAATACAGTAAATGTAACTAATGAATCTCAGCCTGGAAATATAGTTATATCAGCAGTAAATTCGCAATTAAGTCCTGGAGAAACTGAAGAGGCAACTGTCAACTTAGTTGGAAGTTCAGGTGTTTCGTCTTTTACAGTAAATCTTTCAGAAGAAAATTCTAATGTAGCCATCAGTCAAGCAAATACATGTGTTTTATCTAGCCTGCGTCCAAAATGTATACTGTTAGTTACAGGAAAAACTATTGGTACAGACACAGTTACAGCTTCTGCTAATGGGTATAAACAAGCTGGGATGATATTTAATGTATCAAATACTGTAGTAAAAGGTCATTTGTCTTTTGGTAGTAGCAGTGAATCAGTTGTATTTGGTGATACTACTGATGTAAAACTCTACTATGATGGAGGACAAGGAGTTAGAAATTTACCAGTTAGTATTACTAGTAGCAATAATAACATTAGTGTATCGCCAACAACGTGTGTTTTTGATAGTAAATTTCCACACAACGTATGTATAATCAGAATTACTGGACGTGCCATAGGAAAAAGTACCATAACAGCATCTGCATCTGGTTATGATAGTGTAACCAATCAGGTGACAATATTACCTAGTTCAGTGGTTGTAAAAGGAAATTTAATTTTTGTTCCTTCAAACATAACGGTCAAGACAAATAGTACATATCCTATGAAGTTGTTTCTAGAGAATAGTTCTAATGTTCATAACTTAACTGTTCCAATTACGGTTAATAATGGTAGTGTGACAGTAACGCCAAACACCTGTACATTATCAACAGAACAAAAATCTTGCGATATTACAGTAAGGGGAGTTACGGCTGGAAACAGCATAATCAGTACGAATGTAAGTGGTTACCAAAGTGCAGCTGCTCAAGTAACCGTGACAAATAAAAATTTACAAGCCCAGTTAGTATTTGACCAGTCAAGCATGGGTTTACCCGCTTCTACTGATTCGTCTAGAGGGCAGATAGTAGCTACCCTAAGATTAATAAATGGAGATTTGACGCCAATTACAGTAACGCTGCCGGGTACAGGGGTTAATCCAGCATTTTCTTTTGCTTATTATTATGATGTTGCTTCCTGTATTATGAGTAGTGAGAGCCCTGTTTGCTATATGAAAGTAGTTAACCAATTATTGGCCCCTAACCAAACAATTGGGGCATCGGCTTCATTTCAAGCAAGTGCAACAGGTGGTGATGAGACCATATTGCCTGCAGCTTTTACTGCTACAGTTAGAAATATAATACCAGTGGCGCGTACAATTAAGGTAATTAATTCATGTTCTTACGATTCATACCCAGAAATTGCAGGGGCTGCTAATCAAAACACATCAAATTGCCCAAATGGTTCGAGTATGAATGCTGGCAGCTGTCAATGGTCAAATCCAATACCAATAAATAAATTCAATACGAACAATCCATACAAAATATCAACTGGTCAATATTTAACCTTTGAAATACCTGCAGGACAAGGTATGGATAAAGTTGGGAGTGTGTGGAATGGAGCCTTAACTAATCGTAGAATAGAATCAGGTTACTACATATATGGAGATTGTACTGGAAACCCTGTCGTTAGTTCAGCAAATGAATCTTGCCCTTTTGGTAGATCCCCTACCAATCCATTCACAGGGTATGAGGTTACATTCTTAGGCAATGGACCAACAAGTAGTGATATTCAAAATATTCAAGGATTGATGCAGCCTGCAAGCATGACTCCAACTCCTTATGAACCATTAACAAATAATACAAGTGGATATCAGAATGGGATCCCAGGTGGAACGCTAGCCCAACCTGGTACCCAGTATGCCCTTCCTGCAGCAACATGGGATGCTAACTTGGCGGATGCAATAGCCGCAGGATGGCCGCAAGAGAGTACCGTTCTGTTTAATTATGTAATTCCACCTAATGCGACAGATACAACTTCAAATTGTTCACAACAAAATCCAACATGCCCAACAGGTCAGGTATGTGGGTACAGTCCGTGGACAATAAATCAAAATTTTGTTCCTGGTCTAAATGTTTCTTACTCTTTGATATGTGGTAAACGAATTGGCTACTTAACTTTAGCATCATTGACAGCTATATCTAATAGTAATAGTAATATTCCATTGCCTTTTAATGTAACATATTCTGGTTCTAACTGGTCAATGTCTGCCCTGTATAATCCAGCGGCAGGTGGACCTAATACTGGATATGGGGGAGCCACACCTGATGCTGATACAGCAGGTTGTACAAATTGGACTGGTATTACCGCACCTGCTGAGCAATGTGGTTCATCTAATCCAGCATGGGTTAATTATGTTTTACCAGGTGTAAAATGGATCAAGCAAGCTTGTCCAACGTGCTACTCATATCAATATGACGATCAGGCATCAACATTCACAAATTTTGTATTACATCAAACTAATACGTCAAACCCGACTCCAAATGATGGCATTACAATTGAACTTTGTCCTGAAGGAAAAGAAATTCATTAGATAACGTACCAGCTTAAAACACTCTCTTAGATCTTTTAAGAGAGTGTTTGATCTGCTCCCCATTTAGTGGACAGATTAAAAAAAGCCTGTTTTAAATTCAAAATGGTGTCGATATTCTATCGGTGCCATTTTTCTTAGTTTTGATTGAATTCGCTCATTATTATAAAAGTAGATATATTCATCAATTAAGCAGGCTAACTCTTCATAAGTTTTTACTCTAGTTATATAAATACTTTCACTTTTTAGATGCCCAAAGAAGCTTTCAATACATGCATTATCTAGGCAGTTCCCACGCCTGGACATACTTTTTATCACTCCTCCTTGTTGTAATAGAGAAGTATATGCTTTAGATGTATATTGGTGACCTTGGTCACTATGCAAAATACATTCTGAGTTAAGTTGCTCTAAGGCAGATTTTACGCTATCTATTACAAATAGCACATTATTGAATTTACTCAACTTATACGAAACAACCTAATTGTTGAATAAATCCAAGACAACTGACAGATAATGATTTTTCCCTCCAACTCTTAGATAGGTAACATCAGTTACAAGCTTACTTTTGGGGTGTTCGCTATAAAAATCACAATTACCATAAAAAGCTTTAACTCGAGCCAGATTGTCGTCGCTAACTTCACCCCAAACAAAATTAACTAATGGGATTGCAGCCGGAGATTTCAAAGCCAATAAATTACTACTCTCCAAAATTTTCCAACCATCAACCATTGCCATTTTATTTAAGATATCTTTAAAATTTTGCTGCTGGAGAGATTTCAACTATTTATACCCTTTTGTTCTTAATCAAAATTTTTCAAGACCCGCTTATGTCTTAATTTTAAAATCACATAGCAAGACATGCTCTAAATCATAAACTTCACCAGCTTCGATATTTAACATTTGTTTAAACAATGGTGCATCGTAAACCAGCGTATGAAATTCACCATTTTCACCACAAATATCTACACCTAGTTGTTCTAGACAAGCAAAGTCTAATTCGCTGTATTCAGCGCCTAATAGTTCATCAATAGCGTATTTTTTACTAACTACTGACAGTTTACTTTTTATTCCCAGACGAATAATTTCATTTTTAACATCAAGCCGAGATTTGCCCCATAATGGCAAGTAAGCAGACAATCCAGATTGCTGACAAACTGATTCTTCAAATTGGCGGTGGACAACAACATCAATATCGCCAAAAACACACTGCGTTACATTATATGCATGTTCAATCTCAGTAAGCACCTCAACTAGATTAGGCTCATAGCTATTCCAAGAGCTTTCTTTTAATAGTATTGGCAAATTAAGTGCCGATGCCTGATGCTGCAAAATTTGCGTACTTACACCATTAGAGCGTGAATAGCCACGTTCATCAACCATGCAGAGTAATACTTGTGGCTTTAATCCACTTGCTAGCGCAAGATGTAATGCCAACGCGCTGTCTTTGCCACCGCTCCAAGAGATAGCAATGTTCTCCATTATTGAAGCTCTTTAATTTAAGCTCTAAAGCTTTTTACTATAATGAAGCACGGTTGTATCTGGTGCAAAGAATTTATGCAATAACTCTTTCCATTGTTGATATTCTTGCGACTCTCTAAAACCAACCATGTGAGCTTCAAGAGTTTCCCACCAGATTAACAAAATATATTGGTCAGGTTTCTCAATGCCAACGACTAAATCGTGCTTGATATAACCAGGAATTGACTCCACCAGCGGACGTGCTAGTTTAAAATTTTCTTCAAACTCAGCTGCTTTACCGCTGATGATATTTAAAGTTGCAACTTCCAGAACTTTACCAACAAGGTTATTTTCTTTCATATCTACACCTAATAAAATATGTTAATCACTCAAACGCTTAGATTAATTTATGCGTTTTTGCAGCTAAATCAAGAAATAAATCCGCAGATAAATTGTTTTCTAAATTCCAACATGCCGCTAAAATCACATGGACAAAATACCATTGACGGACAAACAAAACATCATAACCAAAAAACAGCGCAATATATTGAGTATCTTTTTCAACATTCATTACAAACGACCAATATTCATTAATAGGAAAGCCGACACCCCCTTTGGGATCAATAATCTTCCATCCATCATTACATGTCAAAATATTATCATGATGTAAATCACCAGTAATAATACTAGTTTTTCATTATATGAATTACTTAATAAGCTATCTCTTAAACTACGAGCACACTCTAAACACTTAGGCGGGTAAAGACCATTCACGGTCTAGAATGCTCAATCCTGCATGAAATGACGAAAATGAGTGCTCTATCGGCAATTTTACTTTGTGAAGGCATTGGGCAAGTTCACAACAAATTTGAATTTTAGTGCAATTACCATAATTAATATTCTTTAAAGACTTTCCTGATTGAACCGATTCTAATAGCAACGCACCATCTTCATAATTAATAACCTCTGCAGCACCATGACCAGCAAAATGTTTTAAGGCTCTCATTTCCTGATACAACGAATCAGTTTCCAAGCTAAGTTTAAGAACAACAGCTCGCTTTCCTTGTACTGCTCTGGTGACATAATTAAAAGTCATATTTTCAACAGGATTTAATCTCATTAAGCCCCATTGTTTAGATAATCTAGCTAAGTTTTGCGGTAAATTTTACAGCCACTGAAGACCTATCTCGCCATAAATAGCAGTGATATTATTCCGCAAAGTTTGTTGTAACAAATAATCAACCTTATCAATTAATACTTAATAACTTGCGGATTACGCCAACAAGTAATTCATGTTCATGCGCTAATACTTTTTGCTGCAAACTCTCAGCGGTATCATCCGGCGTAATTATAACTTTAGCCTGAGCAATAATCGCACCACCATCGATTTCTTCACTGACATAGTGCACTGTGCAACCCGATTCTTGATCACCAGATTTAATCGCGGCCTGATGCACTTTAATTCCCCACATTCCAGCGCCACCATGACGTGGTAGTAATGAGGGGTGAATATTAATTATTTTGTGATTAAAGCGCTGAATTAATTGGCTATCCAAGATTGATAAAAACCCTGCCAGCACGATCAGATCGCAATCATCAGGAATCAACGCATTAATTCGTTCCGATAGCTCATCACGATATAACTTGCGATCAACCAAATGTGCCGCAACCCCTGCATTGGCTGCACGCACCAGAGCGTAACAGTCACGATCTGCAATCACACTAATTACCTGATTAGGAAATGCATCCAAGATAGCCTGTAAATTAGTTCCGCCACCGGAAACCAGAACGACTAATTTAGACATATTTTGTCATTACCTTGTGTTATCGTTCCAATTACGCGAGCTTTCTCACCGTGTTCTGCCAGTACCTTAATAATATCATCAACAAGTTGTGGATTTACCACCAAAATAAATCCTACGCCCATATTAAAAGTACCAAACATCTCTTCACGAGCTACGCCAAGTTTTTCAACTAAATCAAAAATTGGTAAAGATTCAATTTTAGTGGTATCAATGCTCGCACACAATCCATCAGGAATAATCCGCGGCACATTTTCATATAAACCACCACCAGTAATATGTGCCATACCATTCACTGCATGTTTTTCTAGTACCGCTAAAACTGGTTTAACATAAATTTTAGTTGGTGTTAAGAGTTGCTCTCCAATCGGAGCACCATTAAATTCTGCTTTAAAATCAGTGATTAAACGACGAACTAAAGAAAAGCCATTACTGTGAAAACCACTCGAACTTAAAGCAATAATACTATCACCCTCACGAATTTTGTCACCAGTAATAACTTGTGATTTTTCAACCACACCAACCGCAAAACCAGCAATATCATATTCACCTGGTTGATAAAATCCAGGCATTTCGGCAGTTTCACCACCAACCAATGCCGCATAAGACTGTAAACATCCTTCAGTTACACCGCTAACAATTTGTGCAGCAACATCAGCATCAAGTTTACCGCATGCTAGATAATCTAAAAAAAACAATGGCTTAGCACCATGGCACAAGATATCATTAACGCACATCGCTACGCAATCAATCCCAATTGTGTCATATTTATTGAGTTCAAAAGCAATTTTAAGTTTAGTTCCAACTCCGTCAGTACCAGAGACTAAAACTGGATTATCATATTTACCAAGCTCATAGAGTGCACCAAAGCTCCCGAGTTCGGTTAATACATTTTTTGAATAAGTGCGTTTCACCATATCTTTAATTAAGCCAACGCTCTTATAGCCTTCTTCTTTATCAACCCCTGCGGTTTTGTAAGTAATCATATTTAAATCCTTATACTCGTTCAATATCATCTAGTGGGTAATTTGCGGTAAAGCAGCCATCACAATACTGATCACCACCTAAAATTTTACGCTGATTGTCCAAAGATAAAAAGTCTAGACTATCAGCATTAATAACTTTACAAATCTCATCAACGCTTAATTTACTAGCGATTAATTCTTCCTTGCTCGAAATATCAACGCCAAAGAAACATTCACTCTTAACCATTGGGGATGCCAGACGGAAATGAACTTCTTTAGCTCCAGCTTCGCGCAGTAATTGAATCAATTTTTTGGCAGTAGTTCCACGTACTAACGAATCATCAACCAAAATAACCCGTTTACCAGCAATTACATGACGCATTGGATTAAGTTTAAGCTTAACCGCCTGCTCACGCAAATTTTGATCTGGTAGAATGAAACTGCGACCCATATATTTACTCCGCACCAAACCCATCGAGTAAGGAATTTTACTTTCTTCGGAATAACCAATCGCCGCGACCACACCCGAATCAGGTACACCGATTACTACATCAGCTTCCACTGGTTTTTGATGAAATAAACAACGCCCAGCTGACTCACGGACATGATAAACATCGAGACCGTCCAAAATACTATCTGGACGTGAGAAGTAGATATATTCAAAAGAGCACGACGCACGACGAGTATTTTGGGCGTAACGATATGATGTTAGTCCGTTTTCATCAATAATCAGCATTTCACCCGGTTCAATCGAACGCACCAGATCAGCGCCAACGATATCTAAAGCACAACTCTCAGACGCCAGAACATGAATCTCACTACCACGAATTTTACCTAAACATAACGGACGAATTCCTAAAGGATCACGTACCGCAACTAGTTTATTGCCAATTAGCATCACCAGTGCAAATGCCCCACGAATAGTATTGCAAGTATCACTAATTGCTTGCTGTAAGCCCAGACGCGCACGCTTGGCGAGTAAGTTAAGAATAACCTCACTATCACTACTGGTTTGGAAAATTGCCCCGTCTAATTCTAGCTCGTTGCGTAAACGATTAGCATTAATCAAATTACCATTATGTGCCAACGCAATTGCTCCCATCACCGATTGAGCAAAAAGCGGCTGAGCATTAGCCAAATTAGAGCTGCCTGTCGTAGAGTAGCGCACATGTCCAATTGCCGCATTACCAATTTTGTGCACTAGTTCATCAGTATTAAATACTTCACTAACTAAGCCCATGCCTTTAAACGTATCAAGATGTCCATGATTAGCAACTGTAATACCAGCACTTTCTTGCCCACGATGTTGCAAAGAAAACAGACCGCAATAAGCCAGATAAGCTACATTGTCAATTGGTTTGGTATCATAGAGCGCAAAAACGCCACATTCTTCTTCCATCTTATCACTAAGTTCCGTGCTAGGCTTAGTCGGATAAAATTTAATCTTGTCGGTTTGCATTGCTTAATTACTCAAACGATGTAAAACTTCATGGTAAGCTTCTTCCACGCCACCTAAATCGCGTCTAAAACGATCTTTATCCAGTTTTTCCTGAGTTACACTATCCCATAGACGGCAAGTATCTGGACTAATTTCATCGGCTAAAACAATTTCACCACGACTATTTTTACCATATTCAATTTTGAAATCAACTAAAATCAAATTACGTTCGGCAAAGAATTTTTGCAACACTTCATTGATTTTCAAAGTCATGGCATAAATTTGCTCTAATTCAGCATAAGTTACAACACCTAACGCCACAGCATGATGGTCATTAATCAACGGATCGCCAAGTGCATCATCTTTATAAGATAATTCTAAAACGGTATTCGCTGGTTTAGTTCCCTCAGTAATATTTAAGCGTTTAGCCATTGAGCCCGCGATTAAATTACGCGTAATTACTTCCAGCGGAATAATCGTTACTTTGTCACAAAGTTGCTCACGATCATTTAATTGTTGATGAAAATGAGTTTTAATTCCATTTTCCGTCAACAAATTAAATAGACGAGTAGTAATTTGATTATTAATAACGCCTTTGTCAGTAATAGTACCTTTTTTTAGGTTATTAAAAGCAGTTGCATCATCTTTGTAACGAATGATAATTAAATCTGGATTATCAGTGGTATAGACTTGTTTAGCCTTACCTTCGTATAAAAAATCACGTTTTTCCATGGTGGTTCCTTCTAAATTAATAGTTAATATCTATAATCAAGTTTATTGCTGCAAAAAATCCAGCTTGAAATAATTACTTGATGCTTTAAAATCATAAATTATATTTTATTTCCGCATACTATTTTTAAATCCCGACATCATTTGTTCTAATTCAAATAACTCATCCGCAAAATCATCATTAGCTTGATTTAAGTCAACTACTTCGCGAATATACATGCGAAATAGTTTTATATCCATTTTCCAAAATTCCAGATGAGTTTGTAGATCTTCAACAATCTGCTTAGTTTGTTTAATTCGCGACCTTATGTGCATTTCGATTTTTTTTGGAGTTAATGCACCGTATAAATTTAGATTAGGAAATTCCATACTTAGTTGCGTGGAAACATTATGCAGCTCTATGTTTAATTCATCAAATTGTCGCTTTAAGACTACATTAAAATGCTTTAGCTTTTCCAAAGCTACGCCATCAATGTTCTCTTGGCTAATTTGCTCAATTTTAAGCTGAATTTCTAAAAGAGTAAGTAAATCATCTTTTTCATAAGCAGCATTAACTTCCTGCATTAGCTTCGTTTTAGTTTCATAATCTTCATCATTCGCGATTCGATCAGGATGTAGTGACTTAGCAAGTTGACGATAGACCTCACGTATTGATTGACTTTGATGTTTTTCTGCTTCTTTTTCCCTTGCTTCCTTAGCTAAGGTTTTGGCACTTTTCTTACGTTTAGGGCTCTGTTCTTCTCTTAAGCGTTCTTGCTCTTCCTGCTCCATAAATTTTTGCCGAACTCGGTGCATAAGTTCTTCTTGGCTAACATTATCATCGCAATCCACGTCCATACCAAACATCTCATTAAGGAACTCTTTGGTTCTATTAGTTGCAAAACTATTAGCTTCATTTACCACATCATCAAAATTTTCACCAAGACGCCTAGCAAATATATCTTTAATTCTATCATTTATATACTGCTCGTCTAAACTCCCGATTGACTCATCTAAAAGAACGCAGATACTTTTACGATCAGCTTTAGTAAAAATTTTATTATCAAAATTTTCATCCGCCAGATAAATCATCTCTTGGATTAATTCAGAGTGTTTATTTTGAACTGGAACAATCTTCTTTACGTAGTTAATTTTAAGCTGAGCTATTGCATCATTTAACTCAAGCAATTCTCTGCGGCGGCGACTAATATCAGCAGTCAATTTATTAAAGCGTTTTTGCTCTTTTTGCAAGACTACGTCTTCAGAGTTGTTTTTAATACTAATTATTGCTGTTTTGGTCATATTAATCACTTGTTATAAATTTACCGTTCCTATTTAAAATAACTATTTTTAAATAAAATCATAATGTTGGCTCATTATCTAACATAAAATATATAGTCCATTATTTTTCTTAATTTCTTTATACATAGTATCTGGAGCTAAATCTAGCTCATATTCACCAACATTCCATGTAACAGCACCAAACTTAACAAATCCTTGTAAAAATAAGTGTAAATTCTGTAATGGCGCAAACACCTTAACTAATCGGCTTTGGCTAATTTTAACAACACCAGTAGTTCCATCAGAAAATTGCACATCAATTGAATAATCTGGGTTAAAAACAGCTTGCTTGATTTCCCAATTTAACATCTTATGCACTCCATATCATTTTAGAGGTTCAATTTTTTTGGGCATCAATGAGTTTTGACATAAATCCCAGTCTTCCAATAACTCTTTCTGATGTAATTCAGCCCAATCCAAAACCAAAGATAAAGCCCTTCTACTAAGCTTGCCATCCATCAACGCCAAAGTTTTAATATTAATTACAGCATTATCATCGCCATATCGAACATGAAAATGTGGCGGATTATGTTCATCCCAATACATTAAGATAATCATTCCAAAAAATCTAGATATTTCAGGCATTTTTAGCTCCTAATTTAAACATCATATTTTTCAACTGAATACTCAACTAGATTCATCATTCTGGGTCACTCCCATTCAGAAGGGAACCCATAAATCCGAAAAAATCCAAGTTTCAAAGATGAAGAGTATAGATTCCCACTTCTTTAAAAACACACACTTTATTGGGAGTCACGTCATATCACTTAATAATAAAATCTTTAGCCAAAATAATTTACGCCATTAGTGAAAATATCTTGATTTTGCACATTAGCGATATTTTTGTATAAATCTTTACCTGCACGCTCAGAATGCCCCATTTTGCCCAAAATTCTACCATCCAACGAAGTGATTGCTTCAATTGCATAGTTTGAACCATTCGGGTTATAGTAACCATCCAGCGTCGCATTGCCTTCTAGGTCAACATACTGACAAGCGATCTGTCCATTAGCTGCTAAATCCTTGGCTAATTCATGATTAAGGACAAAGCGCCCTTCACCGTGCGACATTGCAACCGCATGTATCTCATCTAATTCAAAAGATCGCAACCACGGCGAATGATTAGCACAAATCCGAGTATTAACCACACGCGAAATGTGGCGACCGATTAGATTGTGAGTTAAGGTTGGCGAATCAGCACTCAATTCACAAATTTCACCATACGGTAATAGACCTGACTTAACCAATGCCTGAAAGCCATTACAAATTCCGAGAATCAAACCATCACGCGCTAATAAATCATGGACTGCATCTTTAATTTGACTATTCCGCAAAATCGCGGCAATAAATTTAGCCGAGCCATCTGGTTCATCACCAGCACTAAAACCACCCGGTAACATTAAAATCTGTGACTGGTTAATCTGTGCAGCCAAATACTCAATTGATTGCTTAATATGTTGAGGCGAGAGATTATTAAAAATCATGCTCTGAGTTTTAGCTCCAGCAGCTTTAAATGCGCGCTCAGTATCGTACTCACAATTAGTTCCCGGAAAAACTGGAATAATCACACTAGGCTTAGCAAATTTATATTTAGCCTGAGTATTGGCACGTGGAACTGAGGTTAATTTAACTTTACTGCTCGGTGCATGTACTTCACTAGTCAGTGGGAATACTGGCGTGAGTTTAGCTTGCCAAAAATTGATTAATTCATTCAATGACAATACCGTATCACCGCGTGTTATCTCGGCACTCTCGTTAGTTGTCGCAATAAGATGGAATAATGGATTATCTAATGGCGTATCGCTGGCAAGCACCAAGCCGCCATAATAAGCACAAAATAAATCAAGCGCTAATTCAAAATTATATTTAACTCCAAGCTTGTTACCGATTGCCATTAAAAACACGGCTTCGGCAATTCCACCGTAACCAATGCTATAGGCGGCATTAATTTTCTTCGCGTTAATTAACTTAGTTATTTGCGCATAGTCTTGATTTAAACGAGCCAAATCTGGCAATAAATTGCTATCATACTCTGGTAAATAAACATAAACGTAATTATTCACAGCCTTAAATTCTGCTGAAATAATTTGTGTCGCATCAGTCGGTGCAAGAGCAAATGAAATCAAAGTAGGTGGGACATTTAAGTCATTAAAAGTACCGCTCATTGAATCTTTACCACCGATTGCAGCTAAACCAAATCCTTGCTGAGCATGGTAAGCCCCAAGTAATGCCGCAAACGGTTTACCCCATTTTTGTGGGTCTTGCCCTAAGCGTTCAAAATACTCTTGAAATGAAAAACGTATTTTTTGATGATTCGCACCGCTGGCAACAATTTTAGCCACCGAATCAACTACCGCATAAACCGCACCATGAAATGGTGATTGGCTTGATAGCTCTGGATCATAACCAAAACTTGCCACGCTGGCAGCATCGCTCGCACCAGATAAAATCGGTAATTTTTGCGCCGAAACTTGGCTAGGAGTTAACTGATATTTACCACCAAAAGGCATTAAGATCGTTGATGCGCCAATAGTAGCATCAAACATATCGCTCAAACCTTGCTGCGAGCAGACATTTAGTTCTTGTACTAAACTTGTATAATCTTGTGAAAAATCACCACTAAGATTACGTTGGCTAAATTTAACTGCTGCCACCGTATCTGCGACACAGACCTGAGCACTAGAGCTCGCACCATTGGTATTTAAAAATTCACGCGATAAACTCACGATAGTTTTGCCATGCCACTGCATAGTTACCCGTGCATCACTGGTTACGCTTGCTACCACCACGGCAGTAAGATTTTCATTCTCGGATAGGCTGATAAATTTAGCTACATCATTCGCCGCAACTACTACAGCCATGCGTTCCTGTGATTCAGAGATTGCGAGCTCAGTTCCGCTCAAGCCATTGTATTTAGTTGGCACTAAGTCAAGGTTAATTTCCAAGCCATCAGCAAGCTCGCCAATTGCCACCGATACGCCACCCGCACCAAAATCATTACATTTCTTGATTAGTTGAGTTACTTCAGGATTGCGAAATAAGCGCTGAATCTTACGCTCAACAATCGGATTGCCTTTTTGCACTTCGGCGCTACATTGAGCTGCAGAATTAATATCGTGTTCTTTTGAAGAACCAGTAGCACCGCCACAGCCATCACGACCAGTTGCTCCACCTAGTAAAATTATCATATCGCCAGCAGCAGGCTGTTCACGGTGAATATTAGCATACGGTGCAGCTGCAACCACCATACCTACTTCCATCCGTTTGGCTTTATAGCCAGAATGATAAATTTCTTTAACATGAGTTGTTGCTAAACCAATTTGATTACCATAGCTCGAAAAACCATGCGCTGCTTTAGTCGTGATAATGCTTTGTGGTAATTTACCTGCTAATGTATCTTCAATTGCTTCAAGTGGATTAGCCGCACCACTAACGCGCATTGCCTGATACACATAAGAACGCCCTGACAATGGATCACGAATTGCGCCACCAACGCAAGTTGAAGCACCACCAAATGGTTCAATTTCGGTTGGATGATTATGCGTTTCGTTTTTAAATTGTAGTGACCAAGTTTCTGTTTTACCGTCAATTTGAACATCAACAAATAACGAGCATGCATTAATTTCATCCGAAATTTCAACATCAGCAAGTTTGCCATCAGCACGTAATTGCTTGCCACAAATTGTTGCTAAGTCCATCATCGTAACTGGTTTTTTATCTAGCTTGCTACCGTGCACCTGTTTACGACTAGTTAGATAATTCTCAAACACAGCTTGAAAAACTTGCTGATATTTTCCTTTGGCAAACTCAATTTTTTCCAGATGCGTTTCAAAAGTAGTGTGACGGCAGTGATCTGACCAATAAGTATCCAAAACTTTTATTTCGGTTTCACTTGGGTCACGCTGTTCAGTTGTAGCAAAGTAATTCTGGATACATTGCAAATCGTTATCTGTCATTGCCAACCCGTGTTCGCGTCTAAATGTGGCTAATTGTTGTGCATTAAACTCAATAAATCCATCATAAATTGGTACTGGCGTAATATCTGGTACTTGTTCATGGTTTGTTAACTGGCTTAGATCTTTTTCTTGCGTTTCTAAGGGATTAATGTAAAAATGTTTAATTGCATTAAAACTTTCATCATTTAGTTGAGCGTCAAGGATTATTATTTTGCCAGTGGTGAGAGTTAGTTTGGAATTATTGATGGAGAGAAGGTTGAGAGCTTGCAAAGCGGAATCAGCGCGTTGATCATACTGTCCGGGCAAGGGCTCAACCGCAAAATGTCGCGAATTTTCTAATTTTAGTTCATATGACAAATCATCCAAAGGAACTTCCGCAAATACGATATTTTCCGCACGTTTTAGTTCATTTGCATCAATGTTAAAAATGTCATAGACATTTAGTATTCGGAGCTTAGTTAAATTAAGATGTAAATTTTTATTGAAAGATTCAAGCAAATGCATTGCTTCAATATTAAATTGCGGTTTTTTCTCTACAAAGATACGAAAGTTTGCCATTAAATCACCCATAACTGATTATCTAGTATAGCTTATTTAAAAGCAGCATAGTGCGCTGCAATATTTCCCCGTGATTATACACAAACGGACTAGCAAATAACACATTATTTAAGGAATATTTATCCAGTTGAGTAAATCTGCTTTAAATATATCGTATATGGTAAATTACTTCCTAGCTAGCTCTCTATTGATGTAACTTGCGGCTTTTGAATCTGCGATTATCACACATGGCTTCCATAATGATTTTGGTATAATTCTGTGATGCCCATTTTGAAATGCTATTTGCTGCAGCGCTCTAGAATTTGAACCAGCAACTTTAAATTTGATGCATAAATTTTTAATCATTGTCGCAACTGTACTTCTGCTTATACCCTGAATCTGGGCACACTGCTCTTGAGTAAGCCCGTGTGACAGCAAAAACATAATTTCC
>SSGY01000064.1 GCA_008017145.1 Neisseriales bacterium | reverse complement strand
GCTGGGTATGGCACGATTGGTTCCAATACAACAGGTGGAACAAGCTACCCTAATGGCTCTTCTTCGCAAGGTGGTGGTAATATGGCTGGTAGTGTCTATGTCGGTTATGATTTCAGTCATTATGTCGGAATACAAGCAGATTATGACTATATTGCAAATGTCCAATATTCTACAGGATCAACGCCTAATTCGGGATCAAATGGTGACTTTAATGTTAACCAACAGGTATTAGATCTAGGCGTTACAGGTCATTTACCTTTTTCACTGTTTGCAGATGCCCTAAGTGGGATTTCAATTTTTGGTAAATTGGCATTTGGTTATTCAACAACTTCTTTTAGTGGCGGTCAGTTAACATCCCCATCTGCTTCAGGTGGATATGTTAATATCCCATCTAGCGCATCAAACTTAGTTCCTGTTCTAGCTGCTGGTGCAGAATATGGTATTGGACAAGTTGGGATTCGCTTTGAATATCAATATATTGGTAATTCAACTATCAATGCTAATGGACAGAATATTCTTAACGTGAATAATAATCTACTATTACTATCTGCGTTATATCACTTCTAGACTCAACATGAACAATATTTAGCTTATAAAAATAGAAAAAAGAGTGGTAAAAATACCACTCTTTTTTAGCAACAAAGCAAAAACTTACGCTTTTTCAACTTTAGATTGAACTAGCCAAGTTTTAGATTTTGAAATTGGTTTAGTTTCAACAATAGTAACTAAATCACCAATTTTATACTGGTTTTGCTCATCATGTGCTTGATATTTCGCGAATTTCTTCACGATTTTACCATACAAAGGATGTTTAACACGACGTTCGATCAAAACAGAAACTGTTTTATCACGTGCATCACTCACAACTTTACCAACTAACGTACGAACAACTTTAGTCATAATTAAGCCTTCTCACGTAAAATAGTTCTAACACGTGCGATATCGCGACGTACTTTGCGAATTTCACTAGTCTTAGCTAATTGTTGCATAGCAACTTGCATACGTAAAGAAAAGTGAGATTTCAAAAGAGCTTCTAATTCTTGATTTAACTCTTCTGTATTTTTAGTTCTTAATTCAGTGTTAGTCATTATGCCCCCACCTGTCTGATTACAAATGATGTTCTAAATGGTAACTTAGCCGCAGCTAAACGGAATGCTTCGCGAGCTAATTCTTCACTCACACCATCCATCTCGTACAACATTTTACCAGGTTGAATTTCAGCTACGAAATACTCAGGTGAACCTTTTCCTCCACCCATACGTACTTCCGCTGGTTTTTTAGAAATTGGTTTGTCCGGGAATACACGAATCCATACACGACCACCACGTTTGATGTGACGAGTCATTGCACGACGCGCAGCCTCAATTTGACGAGAAGTCAAACGACCACGTGACATAGATTTTAAACCGAAGTCACCAAAACTTACTTTAGTACCACGAGTTGCAATACCTTTATTGCGACCCTTTTGGACTTTACGGTATTTTAAGCGATTAGGCGATAGCATCTTTTTCTACCTTTCTTTTTCTTGGTGCAGGTTTACGGTTAGCACCAGGTTTTTTATTGGCTCTTCTATCTTCATCCTGTGTAGGTTTGAAGGCTTGGGCTTTATTTAGATTGATATCACCTTTGTAAATCCAAACTTTGATACCAATAATACCATAAGTAGTCAACGCTTCAGAAGTTGCATATTCAACATCCGCACGTAGTGTATGTAGAGGCACACGACCTTCACGATACCACTCAGAACGAGCAATCTCAATTCCATTTAAACGACCAGAAGTTTCAATTTTGATACCTTGAGCGCCTAATTTCATTGCAGCTTGCATTGAACGTTTCATTGCACGGCGGAAAGCAACGCGTTTTTCCAATTGTTGAGCAACTTGGTCACCAACGATTTGCGCGTTTAATTCTGGCTTGCGAATCTCTTCAACATTTACATGTAAAGGAACTGTAGTCATTGTTTGCAATTCTTTTTTGATTTGCTCAATGCCTTCGCCTTTTTTACCAATGATCACACCAGGACGAGCAGTAAACAATGTTACTTTAATACTCTTAGCTGGACGCTCAATCACCACACGACCAACCGCAGCACGGCGACCGAATTTTTTCATGATGAATTCGCGAATTTTAACATCTTCAATTAAATTAGAAGAAAATGACTGGTTATTGGCATACCAACGAGAAGACCAATCTTTAGTAACTACTAATCTAAACCCACGAGGGTCAATCTTTTGTCCCATGTTGTTCTCCTATTTATAACCAACCACTACATTGATATGGCAAGTTTGTTTTTCAATCTTGCTTCCACGACCTTTAGCACGCGCTGTATGGCGTTTAAGGCTAGGACCCTTATCAATGAAGATTTCTTTTACTTTAAGTGCATCAATATCAGCACCTTCATTGTGTTCCGCATTTGCAATTGCAGACTCAAGCGTTTTCTTTACAATTCCAGCAGATTTTTTAGTACTGAAAGTCAAGATGTTTAGCGCATTGGCAACAGGTAAACCACGTACCAAGTCAGCTACTAAACGCGCTTTTTGTGCAGAAACACGAATATTTTTAGCATAAGCTTTTACTAACATTTTCTACTCCTTAGCGTTTAGCTTTTTTATCAGCTGCATGGCCTTTAAATGTGCGAGTTAATGAAAACTCACCCAATTTGTGACCTACCATATTATCAGTAATATATACCGGCACATGAGCACGACCGTTATGTACAGCGATAGTTAAACCAATCATCTCAGGAAGAATAGTCGAACGACGTGACCAAGTCTTAATTGGACGTTTGTCGCTTTTTTCAACCGCGGTTAACACTTTGTTAACCAAATGATGATCCACAAAAGGACCTTTTTTTAATGAACGAGCCATTTTTATTCCTTACCTACTATTTTCTACGACGATCACGGATGATCATGTTATCAGTACGTTTATTACGACGAGTTTTATAACCTTTGGTTTTTTGACCCCAAGGTGAAACTGGATGCATACCTGCTGCAGTTTTACCTTCACCACCACCATGTGGGTGATCGATCGGATTCATTGCCACACCGCGCACGGTTGGACGAATACCTAACCAACGTTTAACCCCAGCTTTACCATATTGACGTAAGCTGTGTTCGTCATTACACACGATACCAATCGTTGCTTTACAATCCAAATGAACCTTACGGATTTCACCAGAACGTAAACGTAACTGAGCATAGATACCATCACGACCCAGTAATTGTACTGAAGTACCAGCAGAACGTGCCAATTGAGCACCTTTACCTGGTTGCATTTCTACACAGTGAATAGTAGTACCAACTGGAATATTACGCAATGGTAATGTATTTCCCGTTTTAATTGGAGCTTCTGCACCAGACATAACTGTTTGACCAGCTTCTAAGCCTTTAGGAGCAATAATATAACGACGCTCACCATCAGAATAGCATAATAATGCAATATGTGCTGTACGGTTAGGATCGTATTCAATACGCTCTACAGTTGCAGTAACATCTAATTTATTGCGTTTGAAATCAATAATACGATATTGTTGCTTATGACCGCCACCTTTATGACGTACAGTAATACGACCGTGGTGATTACGACCAGAACCACGTTTTTGTGATTCAGTCAAAGCTGCAAAAGGTTTACCTTTATGCAAGCCTGGAGTAACAATCTTTACAACACCACGTTGACCTGGTGTAGTAGGTTTTAATTTAACGATAGCCATTTGTCTTCGCTCCTATTATTTCTGATTTGAAGCTAAATCGAAGCTTTGACCTGGTTTTAAGCTAATATAAGCTTTTTTCCAATTGTCACGACGACCATTAAAGCGACCAAATCGTTTTGCTTTACCATGAACATTTAATACACGTACTGTTTCAACTTGTGCGTTGAAGGCAATTTCAAAAGCCGCTTTAATCTCAGCTTTAGTTGCTTGTTTCAATACTTTAAATACTACTTGTTCATTCTTTTCTGCTACAGTATTAGCTTTCTCAGTAATCACTGGAGAAATCAACACATTATATAAATCCATTCTTAGCATGAGTATTGCTCCTGTACTTGTTCAATAGCTTTTTGCGTAAATACAACTTTGTTGCAACGTAACAAACTATATGGATCAATCTGATGTGCTTCTAATACTAATACAGTTGGTAAATTGCGCGAAGCGTAATATACATTTTCTGTCATTTCATCAACTACAACCAAAACTGTTTCATTAGCTAAAGACATATTGTTCAATGCCGTAACAAATGATTTAGTTTTTGGAGTATCAATATTTAATTCATTAGTAACTACCAAACGACCATCAGCAATCAATTTTGATAAAATTGATGATACGCCAGCACGGTACATTTTACGATTTACTTTGTGAGTAAAATTCTCATCAGGAGTATTCGGGAATGTACGCGCACCACCACGCCAAATTGGCGAAGACGCTGTACCTGAACGCGCACGTCCAGTACCTTTTTGTCTCCATGGTTTTTTGGTTGATTTAGAAATCTCTGAACGAGTTTTTTGTTTACGGTTACCACTACGTGCATTAGCTAAGAATGCAGTAACTACTTGGTGAACCAAAGCTTCATTATATTCACGACCGAATACAGCTTCGTTTACACTAAGTACACCAGCGTCTTGGCCTTGAACATTAATTAATTTTAATTCCATTATGCACCTGCCTTCACACTTGGACGAACCACTACTTTGCCACCCTTAGATCCAGGAATTGCACCTTTAATCAGGATTAGACCACGTTCAGCATCAACACGCACTACTTCTAGATTTTGCGTTGTAACTTGAACATTACCTAAGTGACCAGCCATTCTTTTACCTGGGAATACACGACCTGGATCTTGGCGTTGACCAATAGAACCTGGCGCATTGTGAGACACAGAGTTACCATGTGATGCACGGTTTGAGCTGAAATTGTGACGTTTAATTGCACCAGCAAAACCTTTACCTTTAGAGGTTCCGGTTACATCAACTAATTGACCAGCAGAGAAAATTTCTACTGATACAGTAGAACCAGCTTGGAAGTTTGCAACTTCTTCGCCAGATAGAGGAAATTCTTGTAATACCACACCAGCTTCAACACCAGCTTTGGCATAGTGACCTTTCAACGGCTTAGTTACACGGTTAGCTTTTTTAGCACCGAAAGTAACTTGAATTGAATCATAACCGTCAGTCGCTTTAGTCTTTACTTGAACTACACGGTTTGCAGCTACCGATAATACTGTCACAGGAATTGACGCACCATCTTCTGCAAACACACGAGTCATACCAAGCTTTTGACCTAATAATCCTAGACTCATTATATTTACCTTTCTTGTTATAACACCCTAAATACTTGCATATCAAGGGCTTGGTTACAATTGACCAATAAAACCCATAGCGATAAACGCAACAGGGAGCAGTATTCTATCATAATAAACACGATATCTGCAAATAAATTTGCGGGTAATTTCAAGTGCTTAGCCGGAGAAATTATACAATTCGCTCCAATAGCGCAAATGGTGGTGCTTTTAACTTTATTTTATTGATATAATCCTAAAAGAACTTAGTTGATATATACTGAAAAAACACCTAATAAAGGAGCTGAAATATGGAACATCTGGTCAATTTTTGGCCGCTGCTGGGCGTAGCTGTAATTACTGTTGCTTTTATACTAAGAATTAATCCGATGCTCGCAATTATTGCAGCTTTGCTTACCTCTGGTTTTGCCGCACACTTACCCTTTATAAAGATATTAGAACTAATCGGTAGTGGTTTTCTTAAAACCCGAAATCTCACGTTATTAACGCTCTTGCCACTAGCCGTTGTGGGTTTAATGGAGCGTCATGGTTTACGCGAACGTGCTCAAACATTGATCACCAAATTTAATCAAATGACTTGCGCAAAACTCTTGATTAGCTATTTATTCCTCCGCCAACTAACAGCCTCAATTGGTCTAACATCTTTAGGCGGGCAACCACAAATGATTCGTCCAATAGTAGCTCCGATGGTAGAAGCGATTGCGCTCAAGCAAAACCCGCAGCTTGAGAATGAGTCACGAGAAAAGCTTAAAGCACTTGCTGCTGCAACAGACAATATAGGCTTATTCTTTGGTGAGGATATTTTTGTCGCTTTCGGCGCAGTGGCACTAATTGCAACTTTTATGCATGAACATAATATTCACGTTGAATTACTCAGCATCGCATTGTGGGGAATTCCAACTGCTATTTTTGCACTGCTTATTCATAGTGCGCGAATTTACTCCATGCAGCGTAAGTTATTACCGCAACATAGTGATACAAAAATGGAGAAAAATTAATGTTATTTACCATCAATCAATTTTATATTATCGTAGGAATTTTGCTGGCTACTATTGCAATTTTTACGCTCTTAGATAAAAACCATCCTAAACGATTAAGTAGCGGAATATTTTGGCTCATTTATGCGGTAATTTTCCTTGTTGGCAATTGGCTACCTGATGCGCTAGTTGGTATTATGGTAATCGTAATGGCATTACTAGCAGGTAGCGGTAAAGTAATTGGGGGTAAACATCAGCAGCCTGATCTAACACAGCGGCAACAGGATGCAAAACGCTTTGGCAATAAGCTTTTTATTCCTGCATTAACTATTCCGTTAATGGCGATAGTTGCTACTTTACTTCCCAAAGGATTTTCTATCGGGACTTTGCAATTAATTGATCCTAAAAGTGCAACAATAATTGGTGTTGGTCTTGGTTGTATTTTGGCATTATTCATCGGCGCACTAATTACCAAATCTCGTCCAACCCAAGGTATACATGAAGCGCGCAGATTATTGGATGCATTAAGTTGGGCAATAGTTTTACCGCAAATGCTGGCGATGTTGGGATTGGTATTTTCTGCCAGTGGCGTTGATACGGCTGTTGGTGCAGTGCTTACTAATTATATTAATCTTGATTACAAGCTAATTGCAGCATTAATTTACGTACTTGGCATGGCACTATTTACTATAATTATGGGTAATGCCTTCGTTGCTTTTCCTATCATTATGGGAGGCGTGGGAATTCCAATTTTAATCGGGCATTTTGGTGCAAATCCGGCGATGGTAGCAGCAATTGGAATGTTATCCGGTTACTGCGGAACTTTGATGACACCAATGGCAGCCAACTTTAATATTATTCCGGCAGCCTTACTTGAGTTACAAGATAGGAATCTGGTAATTAAAACTCAGCTTCCTAGTGGTATTGGAATTTTATTAGCTAATCTAATTTTACTATATGTTTTGATCTAGGCACTTAAACCATGAAAACAATTCTTATTACTGGATTTGAAGCTTTTGGCGGTGAAAAAATCAACCCATCATGGGAAGCAGTAAAACAACTTGATCAGCTTATAATTGATGAGCATCAACTAATTGCCCGCCAATTACCCTGCACTTTTACCGAATCATCTGAGTATTTAACCAAACTTCTTGAAGGACTGCAACCGCAAATTGTGTTAAATATCGGACAAGCTGGCGGACGTTTAGATATCTCACTCGAACGAGTAGCAATTAATCTCGATGATGCGCGGATCGCAGATAATTTAGGTGCGCAACCAATTGATCAGACTATTATCAAAAATGCACCAAATGCCTACTTCACTAATCTACCGCTTAAAGCCATTCTTCAGGCAGCGCGAAACAATGGGGTACCAGCCAGTATTTCCTATAGTGCGGGAACATTCGTCTGTAACCATGTTTTTTATACTCTGATGCATTGGATTAATAAGGTTAGTCCTGATGTCCGAGGAGGATTTATTCATATCCCATATTTACCAGAACAGGCTGCGGTGCTGGGAGCACAACCAAGCATGACGGCAGAAACCGTAATTAACGGGTTAAAAATCATTCTCAAAACCATCATCGCAACACCACAAGATATCAGTGCTGTTGGCGGTACTATTTGCTGAGAAACGATGAATATGATTAGCAAACATAACTTGGGTGAAAGCTGTATCCAATATACTTTTGGACAGCAAATTAGTACCCAGTTATCCGAAAAGATTATCTGCTTGTATTATCACTTACAGCAGGAGCTGGATTATGCTCAGTGGCAGATAATTGATATTGTACCCAGTTATACTGCATTGGCAATTTATTTTAAACCTGATGTTACAAACCATGTTAAGCGTCTGGAACTCGATAATTTAATTGAGCGACTATGGAATTCACCACTAACTAATGATTTTCAACGCGAAACGCATATTATTCCTACTAACTATAATGGTGAGGATTTGGAATTTTTGGCAATACAACATCAGTTAAACATCAAACAACTAATTGCCCTACATACTGCGCCGCGCTACTTAATTGCAATGCTCGGGTTCAAGCCGTATTTCCCATATTTAATTGGACTTGATTCACAGCTAATTACTCCACGTCGAAGCGTACCACGAATTAATACCCCCAAATGCTCGGTTGCTATTGGCGGTACACAAACTGGTATCTATACCGAGAACTCTCCCGGTGGTTGGCACATCATTGGGCATACTGAATTTGAAGATTATCAAAAATTTAAACCAGGTGATTATTTGCTTTTTAAGGATATTAATTCATGCTAAAAACGAACTGTGATATCGGCGAACGCGGAGTTGCTCACCCTATTGATGATCAATTAATGCAGTATATTGATATTGCTAATATCGCTTGTGGTGGTCACGCCGGAGATCCAGATAGTATTACTTATTATCAAAATCTAGCAAATAAAAATAATATCATGATAACCGCACATTTGAGTTATCCTGATGTGGCTAACTTTGGTAGAGTAAAAATGGATATTTCGACAACAGACCTCATTGATTCGTTAACTGAACAATACCAGCGCTTGCCAGTTGGAAAAATAAAATTCCACGGAGCTCTTTATCATGAAGCGAATACTAATGATGAACTGGCTCAGGCACTGGCAAACTGGATGCAGCAACAGCAAATAAACTTAGTTTTGACCCCAGATGATAGCCTATTGGCAAACTATGCCAAGCAACACAAGATTACGGTAATGGCAGAAGCATTTATTGAACGCGGTTATAAGCTAAGCAATGGCAGACTAAGTTTAATTCCTCGTGGGCAAGCTGGCGCAGAATTGGATACCGTAACTCAAGCTTTGGCACAATATCAGCAAATTCAAAATGGAGCGCTGCTGATCAACTCACAACACTATCCGATTATTGCCCAAAGTGCCTGCATTCATTCTGATTCAGCTATTGCGTTAGAATTAGCCCAAGCAATCCGCAAATTAAGGCACTAAGATGTTTGCAGTCAATGGTAGTGGAATTTGTCAGGAAGTTAGCGCGAGTAATTACGGACAGCAAGCACTAGGGATAAGCCCTGCAGGCGCAGCTGATCAGTTAGCATTTAACATTGCTCATATCCTGCTTGGTGAGCCAGAAAATTATCGTTGCCTGGAAATTATTTATCCACCCAAGCAGATAGTTTTTACTGAAGAGGTGATTTTTTGCTTGACGGGTAGTGGATTTCCTAATAGTATGCTAAAAAGTGCAAACACACAGCAACAAATTCACCATGCGCAAAATTATCGCGCACAAGCTGGCGATATTCTAATTCTAAATGGTGCACGACAAGGCTTACGCACTTATTTAATGATGCACAGCTGGAATAACCAAAGCTCGCAATACTTGAATCTTTCACGCGGTAGCTTTCAACGTTATTTTACCCCCTACAGCAACACGCTTTACGTTACCCAAGGACCAGAATTTGACTACTTATACCAAGCGGAAGAATTTTTTGCGTCCGAATGGGAGATTGACAGTAAATCGAATGCGATGGGTACACGGCTGATTGGCAATCCGTGTAAACTACGAAGCTATGACATTATTTCGGCACCAGTTGCTGATGGCGTAATCCAGTTTACTTCTGGTGGACCGATTGTATTAATGCGTCAACGGCAGACGATTGGTGGCTATCCGCGTTGTTTGGTAGTGACTCAGCCAAGCTTAAACCATTTAGCACAAATTCAATTTAGGCAACAAGTCAAGTTTAAATTGATTAGTCACCAACAAGCACAACAAAATTTACAAGAATACTTAAAGCAATTACAAAACTTCCGGCAAACAATTTTGAAGATAAAAGCATAATACATATTGACAAGTCAAATTAACGGTGTTAGAAT
>SSGY01000225.1 GCA_008017145.1 Neisseriales bacterium | reverse complement strand
CTCCATTACGCTTTATTTCGCGAGATACTGTCTGACGACTACATCCGAGAAATCTTGCTATTTCTGAGGATGAATTATTTTTAGAAAGCATTAGTTCTATCACAAATCTCTCATGCTCACCTAATTGTTTATGTGCCATAATTTAACTCCAATTTTTAGTACAAATTATAGCTCAAAACTTAATTACATGTATGGTGCATTAGACACCAGCGGATGCAACTTGGTTAACTAGAGATTACAGATTCAATTACTTTATAATGATGTTAGGTGAAAAAGATTGACCTGTTAGGTGCTTTGTCGATATTTTATCAAATCGTGAACGGTTAATGTTATAATCTAGTCGTAGTTAAGAATTATGTTATTCAAAGGAGAGATAATATGAGTAACCAAAAAGATCGAGAGTTGCCTAATGCAGCTATGCTGCAAGATGCATATGATACATTTAGTAAATTATCAGCTCAGGTTAAAGAGTTAAATGATTTGTATTTGGAGCAAGCTAAGCAGTTTTGGCAACGCGGTATTAGCAATACTAAAACACTTTATCAGGTGAGTACGCCAGATGAGTTTGTGAAGACATTTAGCTCTTTACTGACTGAGAATGGAGCAATGGTTTCTAAAGCACTTTTAGAAGATACAAATGCATTATTGAAAATCTGCACTAGTGTTTGCAATTCTGGTGTTGGTGGTTCTGATGAACTCAGAAGTACGTCGCTTAAATTTTTTGATTTTTATTCAAAGTTGTTACCAAGTCCAATAGTTTATAAATTCGACGATATGGTAAAAAATGCAGCATCTGGTAATCATCAGTCTATTCATGCATTGCAGGAAATTGTTAAGAATGCTATAACTAATTTTGGTTCTGCAGTGAAAACTAGTGCCGATGCAACTCTAGATAGCTTGAATAGTATTAGTAAAAGTGTAAAAAAATAATATATGCTTTAAGCTTCATTATGAATGAAGGGTAAGAAGTGATGTGTTTATAGGCGGTCAGTTTTAACTGGTCGCCTATTCGTTTTTAAAGCTTGCTATAGATGATTAGGTCAACCAAGCGCGTAAGAATGTCATCGCGCTCATCTTGAGGAATTAATTCAATGCAGTGATTTTGGGAGGTGTTTTTTAACATACTTAACAAAAGTATAATTACAAAATTTACTTTATCAATTGCTTCATTCCGCTTTTGGTAGTACGCGCTCAAAATTTTGGTGAAAAATTCACGAACACAACCAACCATATCTAGAAAGTACTGATGAGACAAATTTTTGTCAGGTGAGGTAGTTTCCCGAGTAAATATATTTAGACGACTTGCGCCGTTTGCTGAGGTAAATAATTGGTGAAATTCATAGATTATCTCTCTTAGTCGAATTTCCATTTTATCAAGCGAAAGTGTAACGAAAGTTCCTGCGTCAAAAGCAATTAATTGATCTTTTACTTCTTGTGTCAAATATTCAATAACGGCTTTATAAAGCTCGGACTTGCCACCAAAATGGTATGACACGGCAGATAGATTAGCACCAGAGCCTTTTGCGATATCACGCACCGATACTGCGTCAAATCCATAGTCCCCAAAGAGCTGGATTCCTGCTTCAATTAATTTGTTATAAGTTTTATCCATGGTGCTGACAAGGTAATGTTTATAGATGGTGGATTATAACATATTTACTCAGAGTCTGCCAGCGACAAGATTTCTCACCTTATATTTGGTTTAACGATTCATGTTAAAATCTCTACTTATCAAACTCTTAAAGAAATATAATAAATGTCGAATCAAGATACTAGCTTAGCAATGCTTAAAACGCCACCGTATTCACTTGAAGCAGAGCAGTTTCTGATTGGTGGGATATTGCTTGAGGAGTACGCCTATGATTATGTTGCAGGTGTGCTATTTCCAAAACATTTTTATCGTAAAGAGCATCAGGTAATCTATGAACATATTGTTAAATTACGCTCAGAAAATAAAAATGTTGATGCTGTCACAGTTGGTGAATCACTCAAACAGAATAATCAATTAGGCTTTGTTGGTGGTGTTGATTATTTACATAATCTGGTTGATTCAACAACCAGCTCAACTAACATCTCCAGCTATGCTGAAATCATCCGTGAACGTTTTATTTTGCGCGAGTTGATTAGTGCGAGTAATACGATTGCCGATAGCGCGTATGCACCGCAAGGACGTAATGTCGATCAGCTCTTGGATGAGTCGGAGCAAAAGATCTTTAATATTAAAGATTTAAACGCGAGTAATAAGCAATTTGCCCAATTCAAGGACTTATTGGACGAAGTAATTACCAAGATGATGGAAGCAGCTCAGCGTGAAGATAAAGATGGCATTACTGGAGTTGCAACGCACTATACTGAATTAGACAATTACACTTCGGGGTTACAACGGGGTGAGTTAATCATTGTTGCTGGACGTCCGGGGATGGGTAAAACCTCATTTGCACTAAATATCGCAGAAAATATTGCTCTGAAAAATAAAATGCCCGTAGCGGTATTTTCTTTAGAAATGCCAGGGGTGCAATTAGTACAACGGATGCTTAGCTCTTGTGCTCGAGTTGATCAAAGTCTAATGAAACGTGGCGATGTTACCCATGATGAGATGGATAAGATTTTTATAGCAATGAATGAATTAAAAAGCGCACCAATTCATATTGCGGAGACATCTGGGATTAATGTGATTGATTTACGCGCCCGTGCTCGTCGTTTGGTTGATCGGGTGGGTAAACTGGGGGTGATTGTGATTGATTATGTACAGATTATGAGCGGAATTAATAGCGGTCCAGGTTCTAATCGTGCGCAGGAGATTGCTGAGATCTCGCGTTCACTCAAAACGTTGGCGATCGAATTAGATGTGCCAATTATTTTACTTTCTCAGCTCAATCGTGATGTAGAGAGCCGAACTGATAAGCGCCCCAATATTTCGGATTTACGCGAATCTGGTGCTTTGGAGCAGGATGCGGATATTATTTTATTGCTTTATCGTGATGATTATTATAATCGTGAAGACAGTAAAGAAAAAGGGATTGCCGAAATTAACATTGCTAAAAACCGGAGCGGTTCAACTGGTACCATAAAATTAGCCTTCTTAAATCAATATACCCGCTTTGAAAATTTGGCATATCAATGGGAAAATGAATATTAATGGTTAGTAAAGTACAATTAAAAAAGCGTCAGGAACAAGCGCGGCAGATTTTTACAATACTCCGTGAGAGTAATCCTCATCCGACAACAGAGCTTAAATATAGCAATGGATTTGAATTATTAACTGCGGTAATTTTATCGGCACAAGCCACTGATGTTGGAGTTAATAAGGCAACTGATAAGTTATTTCCTGTGGCTTCAAATGCAGCTGCTATTGCCGCACTTGGTATCGAGGGCTTAATTCCTTACATTAAAACCATTGGGCTGTACCAAACCAAAGCTAAAAACGTAGTAGCAATGGCGCAAATTTTATTAGACAAGTACAATGGTGAAGTTCCATCCACGCGTGAAGAGCTGGAAGAATTACCGGGAGTAGGGCGTAAAACTGCGAATGTGGTGTTAAATACGTTATTTCATCAGCCAACGATGGCGGTAGATACCCATATTTTTCGCTTGGCAAATCGTTTGGGAATTGCTAAAGGTAAGGATGTCTTGGCAGTGGAACGTGGTTTGCTGGCAGTTATTCCCGATGAATTTATGCTTGATGCGCATCACTGGCTAATCCTGCATGGGCGCTATATCTGCAAAGCACGGAAGCCTGAATGCGAGAGGTGTAATATTACTCAATATTGTGATTATTTTCATAGTGGCGCTCGTGAGTAAAACAGTTGTTCATGCGCTTAGACTTTTTCCAGGTGATGACCTGAAAGCATCGCTTGTGGAATATTGTAAGCAACGACAAATTGCAGCAGCTACGATAGTCAGTTGTGTCGGTAGTTTATCCAAATTACATTTACGTTTGGCAAGCGCAACTAAGTTTCTGCAATGTAGTGCCTTATTTGAAATTGTTTCCTTGGTTGGGACGTTATCTCCAGATGGTGTGCATTTGTATCTAAGTGCCGCAGATGACAGTGGTGCAGTTTGGGGTGGGCACCTGATGGAGGGTAATATAGTTCATACTACCGCAGAGATAGTTATCATGGAGCTCATAGATTATCAATTCCAGCGCGTGTTTGATGCCGCAACGGGGTACAAGGAATTATTAATTTGTGCGAATTAGGCATAAAATATAGTATAATAACGTTCTATACTCTTCGCCTTTGAATCTTGGACTTTGTCAGATTTCAAAAAAGACTCCTTATGTAGCTCTGTCTACACTGTGTCGTCTTTTTTATCAATCCTTTGCGTTCAAGAGTCAAATACTTCGAGTATATATTCAATCTATGGGGATGACATGGCTTCGACGGGGGTAGCGAAGTAATTAGAGCGCATACCGTGATCGCAGAACACGTTAAACACTGTAAAAAACTTAAATGCAAACACATTTAACAACGTAGAAGTTGCGTCTAACGACGAAACTTTTGCTTTAGCAGCTTAGTTCTGCTAGCGCTAAACTTAACTTGTCTATTGGTATAAGTTTTAGCGTCAAAGGAAATAGACTTTGAGAAGGACTGACCGCTTGTCCCGATCGAAACTAATAGCGATTAGCTCAGATTAAGCCTGTTAGGCCGGCGTTTTGTGAGCGAAACTCAAAAGACTTAACTAAGTATGTAGGACTCGTTATATAGGACTTTCGGACGGGGGTTCAATTCCCCCCATCTCCACCAACTTACTAATCTAAAAACCACCCATAACCCACTGAAAATCAACCGTAATTTAAGCATATTTAGTTCTCCGAGATATCGCCAAAGTGTCTGGAAGTGTCGAAAAGTGTCTCGATTAGTGCACGAAAAATGCACGAGAGTTCTGGTGTTTTATTCTGCCTAAATTAAATAATATTATTCTCTAATCTGAGAAATGAATAATGAATGTAAATTATATGGATTATTAGATATAATGATTAGATTACTAATTAAAGTGTATTTAGTGGTTTAAAGTTTTGAATTATAGAAATTGAGTTTTACAATGGTGAAAAGGTAGTAGCAAATGCTACGTACCTTTAACAACCACTTTCAACCCATTTATTATATGCCTCAATATTAATTAATACACAGCCATCAGGTGCTCTTTTAGTAATAACACCCTCTTTCCATATACCTTTGCTTCTTTTTGCTTTTATCGCATCAATCGTGTAGTTTGTACACTCAGCAAATAAACTAATTTTGATCCATTTAACAGGTGACATGAAGTTTGAATTTGTCATAATTTAGGTGTCCTTAAAATCGGGATATTTTTACACCTAAGGAAAAGCTAACCAACATTGGTTAAGTTATTTATCACCACCTGGCAATAAAAACTGTTTTAAAAGTTAAAATGACATTGAATATTAAAATAAATTAGTATTCAATAATTAAGTAAAATTAAAAATAACACCTAATCAACACACCCAGTCTCTCCTTTAGACTCTTGATGCATCGCTACATTAACAACCATCCTTCTTTTTTATCAGACATTCAATTAGACATTTCAATCTACACAAATAATTTTATCATAATTTACAACAAAAAATCACTCAAAATTGCCACTTTTAAATTTATTCTTCATTCTATTTTTTGGATGATTTTTTAAAAATTTATTTAAAAACTCATAAATTACAAAAAATTTTAAATTTTTTTTAACTTTTTTTTATGGTGTCTGGAAGTGTCGAGAAGTGTCTGGGTTTACCTAGCAAAATTATCTAAGTGATTGTAATAATTTAATATATTGACATATTGTAAAATTCCAAGTTATGATATCGGTATGAAAAGATAAAAAACATCTTGGATTAATAAAAAAATCAACATAACTTTTAAAAAAGGAAATTTACGTTATGAAAAAACAAAATCGTCTTAATTCTACTAAATCATCAAATGTAGCTAATCAACAACATCAATCAACTGGTGTTAATCTGTCAGATATTAAGATTTATTCTGATTATCTTGATTTTAGACTTACTCAATGGAAAAAATGTAATACTACATTTAAAAAAATGCTTCAAGATAACAAAGCTCAACAGAAAATGTTATTAGAAGGCAGAATTCATTTAAAAATGTTTTATAGAACTATTCAACACACGATTTATCACGAGTTGCAATTAAGAAATATGAATGATGAAAAAACAATTGTTAAACCGCAAAAATTTGCTAATTTATCACAAGAAATTAGTTTTATTGATATTACTGAAATTTGTGCAAAATTAAGCGTTAAATTACAAATAGCTATTAATCCTGCTGGTTTATATAAATTAGTTCATTGGTATTTAACAACTAAACATCAAGAAAATGAATTAAAAGGGCATAAGAATTTGAATAATCTGAATTTGTTTATTTGGAATAAAACAGTTGCTAAACAACAAGAGTTAAATTTAGATGCAAGAATGTATAATGATCAAAAAATATCATTAAAAACATTATATAGAACAATTCAATTCTACTGTGAAACAATTGTTAAAAAAGATCTAATTGAACTTACATCTTCATCAGATTTGAGTGTTGGAGAAGTATATTTAAACTCTCGTCATCATTGCAGAAGTAATTATGAAAAAACATATTCAATTAACATAATGACTATGATATTTGCTATCAATATTGATATTTTAGAACAAGCAGATATGATGGTAGCTTAATTATTAAAGTATCAAATTCAGATTATTTCATAGAAGAAAAAATCTCATTGCGTAAATTTAACTAATTAAAGTTGTGTATAGCAATGTATATATTATGTATAAATAAGTGAAATATACTTGGTTGAATAATTATTGATAACTACTATTTATGTATCTTTCATAAATAATGTATAGATAAATTTCATAAAGAGTATATTTCCTTAAATAGATTAACTCTATAAAACTTTATGACATAACCATACACTACATACATTTTAATTGGTAATCAATCAATTTAGTGATATCCGCTATACACTAAATTGAGAACAACGAATATAAACTAATAAATATTTTAGGGAACAAAATTATAGTTTTAAATTTATCACAGATTAATGGCTTTTTTATTAATCAGTCAAACCAAGAAAACTTAAATGTTTTGTTCTTCTTTAAGGAGAATAAATAATGCTAAAAACAGAATACCTTATGACTATTACTACTCAACAACAATTTGATGAAGTTGCAGAAGTGTTAAAAACCGAATTATTTGCACAAAATAAAGTGAAATTTAGTGCTGATAAAGTATGCTTGAATTATTTTTCTGATACAGAAAAATTAACTTTAAAGAATTTTAAAACTGGCTATACATTCATACACTCGTTTAATTCAACAAAAGCATTAGTTGCGTATGATACAAAACCACAGAATAAATATTTTCGGCAGAAAAAGATTAAGATAGAGAATTACACAAATATTCAACTTGATCGTAATAATTGGATAATACCAATCTATGATACTAATTTTAATCAGGTATCAAGCCAGAATATTTACTTTGATTTTAATGAGAATAAATATCAAAAGAGAAATAAAGGCGATATTGCCGGTAATTTTTTCTTCTGTGGAAATCCAGAATCTGAAATCTTGGTGGTTTCTGAGGGTGTGGCAACAGTTTTGGCTTTTAGTGAGTTTTATGGTGAAGCAAGACAAGATATATTATATGTTAGCGCGTTGACTGCATCAAATCTATCAACTGTAATAAAAAGTCTTTGGGATAAATTAACCAGAATAAAAGTAATTATTATTCTTACTGACAATGATGAAGCTGGTATTAATGCTTTTAATAACATTAAGACATTGGAATTGGGAAATACCTTATTAATGCAAATAATCAGCAAGACAGAAGATGAAAATGATTTTAGTGATATGTTTGTTGCCAATACTCAACTGGCTCAGATTAAAACTTCAGTTGATAATTTGTTAAATTATACTGGTATTTACTTAACAGAGCAACAGGCAACTGAAATTGCACAAATTAGCCAAGCAAAAAATAAAATAGAACTGTTTAAGAACTTCACAACTGAAACATTTTTGGCAAATATGGAGCATTTTAAATTAAAGGTAGCAAACAATAGTATTTATGTTATTAATCCCACTAATTCAACCTATGCAGAAATATCATTAAATGCAATTGAAGAGTTTTTAAGTGATTGTATTGATAAATCAAGAATGTTTAATCTTGACATAGCCAAAGAAGCTGAAAGAATTTATAAAATAGTAAGAAGAAGCAGAAAATACAAAACAACTTTTGATACTGCCATTAATTGCAAAAATGGTGCAATTGATTTAACGCAAAGAACCTTTATCAATAGATATTGCCAAACAACTAAGTATGTAAATTATAGATATTTTAATGATGCTGAATATCAAGAAAGATTTAATAATAGTAGTATCCAAGAGTTTTTAAAATCAACATTGCCAGATAGTGAAGATTTAACAATGTTGCAAGATTGTATTGGCTATTTATTGACTAATAATAAGCAAGAATACTTAGTAATGTTGTGTGGTAGTGGGTCTAATGGTAAAAGTGTGCTACTTGAATTAATCAAAAGGTCATTGCCTGGCTTAACTGTTTCAACTTCATTGGATAGTGCATTAAATAATGAAAATTCAAGGTCATTAATTAAAGATAAGTTATTGGCGGTTAGCTCTGAATTTAGTGGAGTAATTAAGCAGCCTGAATCATTTAAAACTATGATTAGCCGCGAGCCTTTGCAATATAAAGAACTTTACAAAGATGTGAGCGTAATGGAAAACTATGCAAGGTTTATTGTTGCATCGAATGAATTACCAATTGCCAGCACGCTAAACTCAAATGCGTTAATAAGAAGATTGGCTGTTTTAGAGTTTAAGCAAACATTTAAACCTAATCAAGATTATACAGATAATTTATACAAAGAAGAAAACATTGAACTTTTTTATAATTTCTTAATTCGTTGTGCTTTTAATTATCAGTATGAGATTAGAATTAGTCGCAATAGCAAAGAGTTGCTTAATAATATCAAAACAGGAATTGATTCAGTCTATGGATTTTTACAAGAAAAAGAAATTGTATCTGGTGATTATAGTTATCCTATAAATAGCTGAGCGATAGATTGTTTAATAGCTAAACTTAAATTATTCTGTCGATTATCATTTGCCCTAATGCAACGTTTCAAGTTAGCCCATATATGTTCAATTGGG
>SSGY01000145.1 GCA_008017145.1 Neisseriales bacterium | reverse complement strand
GTCCAGCTGTTGCCATGTCGGTATTGCTGGCAAATACTATGAATGAGTTCGGTTTTGCCGGACTTTTGGTGGCTGGATTTGTCTGTGGTGTGCTACAAATTGTGTTTGGTGTATCTAAGCTCGGTCGGGTGACTAAATACATTCCTTTATCTCTAATCTTGGCTTTTACTGCAGGGATTGGTTTTCTGTTATTTTTTGAGCAATTACCACATATTTTTCAGCTTGCTGAACCAGACAACAATACCATCGGAATGACTGTTCGTCATGCTCATCTTTATTTACGCCATATCAGCTCAGCCGGAGTTTTATTAACTGTACTGACTATTGTTATATTGAGTATAGTTCCACGTTATCTACCTCGTGCTTACTCCTTTGTCTTTGCAGTAATTATTCCGATGGCAATTATTCATTTTACTGGGATAAATGTCAATGTAGTTGGAGAAATTCCGCATGATTTGATTCATCCGGAAATTATTGATTTTAGTTTAATTCATAATTGGCATAGATTATTAATAACAGCCTTGGAAGTATTTATTCTGGCATCACTGGAAACCTTGCTTTCGAGTAGCGCGGTTGATTTGATGGGTAAAGGTGACTTGCATAATCCAAATCAGGAATTAATCGGGCAGGGGATTGCAAATATCGGGACCTCAATTTTTGGCGGAATCCCTGTTACGGGAGTTGTTGCCCGCTCATCTGTTAATGTTTTAGCAGGAGCCAAAACCAGACGTGCGGCAATTTTTCATTCATTTATTGTCTTAGCCGTGGTTTATTTTGCGCCACAACTTATTGAAAATATGCCTGTTGCGGTTTTATCTGGTATTTTGCTGGCCGCGGCATTTAAGATGATGAATATTCGGCAGGTAATTGATTTGTGGAGAAGTGATCGAGTTGATGTACTGATCTATTTTATTACTTTTTTTGCAATTATCTGTACTGATTTAGTAAGTGGAATCCAAACGGGGTTATTGGCGGCATTTATTATCGTCGGGTTTAGAATGTTACGTACTCGCGCTGAAATTAAATTGTGGACTAATAATAACGTCTTACGGGTTGGTTTAGCTGGGAATATTTCTTTTCTTTCTTATGAGAAGCTTGCGAATATTAAAGAGTTTGTGCAAAATCATAAGGCATTACAATTTGTGGTTTTTGAGTTTGCAGATTTGCATAATATTGATAGTGGTGGGGCTAAACATCTGATTAGCATTGCCGATGAATTGACTGAGGCTGGTCTTAAAGTAGTCTTTCATTCAATGAAAGATTATCAGCAGAATATCATTATTGCTAATACTTTTGGTGAGAAGAGCTATCATATTACTATTGCGGAACATCAGATTAAGGATTTATTAGAAAAGTCTGGAGTAACTCATTCTGCAAATGATGTACTCCGTCACGGGATTACTAAATATGTCAGCCACTATGCGCAGAATAATCAGCAGCTGATAACTACTCTTGCTCAAGGGCAGAAACCGCATACTCTACTGATTACTTGTTCTGATAGCCGACTTAATCCAAATGCATTTTTCTCGGCTAATATCGGTGAAATATTTATTGTGCGCAATGTGGGAAATGTCGTTCCTCCATATATGCCAGATAATATCTATAGTGAGATTGCTGCAATTGAATATGCCATTGCTGAATTGGGCGTTCGTAATATAGTAATCTGTGCACACACAGAGTGTGGAGCGGTGAAAGCCTCGGTTGCAACAGGTGATGATAAGCTGGGTTATATCGGTTTGGATAACTGGTTGGGGCTAATTAAAGCTGGGTTTAAAATCAATAAGCCTAAAGATGCTGCTGAAGGTGTGCGAATTAATCTTTTACATCAGGTGCAAAATCTTAAAACCTACCCAGGGATTGGTGAAATGCTTGCACGCAAAGAACTGACGCTAAACGCTTGGATTTATGATGTTCATTCTGGGCATATGCTGGAGTGGAGTAATGAGAAGCGTGATTTTGTGCAAATCGTGTGAGTTTATTAATATTGTTACAAAGCCGTGCTATAAGTGATTAGCACGGCTAACGTAATTGCTGTGAGCCAGATATGCTGCCATCAAGTTTACATAATATTCAAGTTAAGGGTACTCTGTCGAATTGTAGCTTTTAGCGAGGTAATATTATTTATATCACTAAATATTTCCACCGATTTTTTAGCACGAGTAACAGCAGTATAAATCAGCTCCTTGGATAATAAATTACTCGTAATGGCTGTTGGTATAATTATCTTAACCATCTCGTATTCAGAACCTTGGGATTTGTGTATGGTCATTGCAAAAGATAACTGGTGTTTCGGTAGTATCTCTGGTACAAAACTTCGACCGTTGTCAAAATATACACGTGGCTTACCATTTAAAATAAGACAAATACCAATATCTCCATTAAATAAATTAAGACTTTTTTCATTGCTTAGAATCATAATACTCCTACCAGAGTACCAAGGTTCATTACAAACTATTTTCGTTTTTATCAGATGTTCAATTTCAGAATTAAGATTCACAACACCAAGCTTACCGAGATTAGTCATACAAAGTACGGCGCAGCGAGTATAATGCTTAAATAAATCTTTTATCTCGTTAGCGTTATTAATTTCAGTCTTATTTTGACAATACTCAATAAATTCAAAAATATTATTTGTGCCATAGAGGATACTATGCATTATAAACTGTTGATTCGGTCGCTGAATTGAGACAAACTTACTATTGTTTAAGATGTCCATCACTAGTGCCGAATTATTGTCTAAAATTGCTTTAGCCAATCTGCTAACATCACCTTGGTTTCGCTTGCTAATTGTTAGTGCACTCACATGGTAAGGTGCTGAGCTGGCATTTACTAAAGAATTAAACACAAACCCCTCTTCCACAGAATAAAGTTGATTAGGGTCACCAAGAAATATTAAATGCTTAATTTTGCTGATATTTATCGCACTAATTAGCTTATAAAAAAGTGGTAAGCTTATCATTGATGACTCATCAATAATTAAAACATCTGCACCCAGATTATTCTCATTGTTATAACGAAAATAAATAGATTGATGAATATAACCTAATAATTTATGAATTGTACCGCAAGATTCATTATTATTTAAAAGGTTACGAATATCTGAAATATCCAAATTTAGATTATCTTCAATATTATCAAGGTTATTTTGCAATGATTCTTTAACTCGTTGTGCTGCTTTGCCAGTTGGAGCACCAAGCAAGATTTTAAGATCTTTACCATAAATTTGAAAAAGTCCCCAAAGGATTAAGACGACGGACGTCGTTTTACCTGTTCCTGGTCCTCCAGTAATAATGCTAAATTTTTGTTGCAAACTCTTTTTAATCGACAGATATTGACCTTGATTCGGAAAATCAAACTGCTGTGACTTAGTTTTCAACAGCTCAAGAGTAGAATTAATTTTACTTTTATCAATTGAAGTTGAAGCATTACATAACTGTGAAATAATTAGACTAATCCTGTTTTCATAATAGTAATATCTTGTTAAATATAAAAAATTTAATCCTTCAACTTGATAAATACACAATGGCACATTAGGTAATCTTGCAGAACAGATAACTTGTGCCAATCCTGACGCACATAACACTTTAATTTCTTCATCTGAATGCAACTGGATACAGCTATCTCCAGCTTCCATAGCTTCAAATAAATCTGATACAATTTTACGAAGCATTAAAATCGAGTCATCACTATGTAAAGGTAGACTACATTGCTCAAGTAATGTTTTGGTAACCATGGCAAATTTATCCATAAACAACTCCCCCCAATAATAAATCTACTTCTTTTACCACTGCAATACATTTAGTATCTATCAAAATACCGTCATTATGCGTGCTATTTTCCAGATAAAAACCTCTGACAAATAAATAAATCGCGCCACCTAATAACTCGCTAGCATCATTAATGTTGTATATAAACTCTAAATATCTTTTTGTAGCAACCAAATACAAGATAAATTGTAAATAATAATTATGGTGTGCCATCGCATCAATCAATAGATTATCATCCGAACAGGCTCTATAAGAGTCAAGAGTGTTGGTTTTATAATCTAAAACCCAAAACTTACCTTGATGCTCAAATAGTAAATCAATAAATCCTTTTAAAAATCCGGGGCTAATGTTTCCTAATCTAGAGCAGGCTTGTGTATAGGGATGCTCAATTCCATAGTTTTTAGCTAGAATACTTGTGACATCAGAGATAAAACTTATTTTGTTTTTAATAATCATATAAAATTCAAACTCTGTCTGATAGTTCCTTGATGCATTAATTTGAGCTAGAGTTGTGCCATCTGGAAATAACGGTTTATTAAATAACTCACTAACCATACCAAGACATTGCTCTGAGAAATGTTCTGGAACATTGTGACGCATAAGGATTGTTCTTAATTTCAAAGCATTCAACGGGTAGTTTTCACATAACTCATGATAAAGCAAGCCAAATTTAGCACCGCTGATTGATTCATTAATATTGCTAACAGCACCATCTAAAATATTATAACGATATTTTGCTTTAACTCGTTCGTGTTGTTCGGCTACAATCAGATCATCAGCACAATAATAATCGTGCTCATTTATCGTAGAGCTTTGAACAATCGAAGAGTAACTTTGTTCAAACTTTGTAAGCATAAATTTATTAGAAGACACATAACGTAAAGCTTGTGAATGTGATTTTTCACCATCTAAAATAAGTCTTAATCGCTTCAGCTGATCACGTCTAACTAGACGATGGTAGATTACAACGCCTGGAAGCAAATCAGAGCGCTTAAGCGCAGCATCTGGGCGGTTAAATATTGCAGCGTAATCAAAGATATTATGCTGATTATCATTTGGATCTTCACAATTAAAACCAAATAATTTATGAATCGCTGGTGTTTTACTGTTATGAGAATAACTAGTTTTTTTGGCATTTAAGCGAGTTGGTGTCAAATAAATATAAAGTCTGCTTTTGGCTCTAGTTAACGAGACATAATTTAATCTTTGTATTTCGGCATTATCCGCATGAGAAACGTTTAATAATTGAGCATTATCATTATCAAGAACAATTTTATTTTTACGTCCTTTTTCCCCAACTCGTTGAGTTATATAGCGAGGCATACGAGAAGTTAAATATTTCCCATCAACTTCGCCATTTTTATTGAAATATTTATCTTCGGCTTTGAAATATGGACAAAATAATATATCAAATTCCAAACCTTTAGATTTATGCTGTGTCGTAATAAGAATCTGTTCATCGTCATTATCAAGGCGAATCAACTCCTCATTATCACAGCTATTAACATCATTATCTTGAATGTTATTTGAATCTAATATTTTTTTATTAAACCAATGTATTAAATCATAATTATTAGAAAAATTTGTGCTGTTTTTATGTAATATCTCGCCCAATTGGAAAAAATTAGCTAAATCACGGTGTGAAATTGGGTTTTTTTGTTGTGCGGAATCTGCCACTAATTCATAAATTAAAGACATAATTCCAGCATGGTTAAATAAACGTTGGTATTTAAAAAAATTAGCGTATAATGTTTCAAACTCAGAAATGTATTGTTCTTTGTTGGCTAGCTTGTTGAGTTCAAAATTAAAAATACGCCCACTAATAGCTGAATTAAAATTATTAATATTGCTTAAATCAACAATTGCACGAATAATGTTTAATAGTTCTAAGGCCGTTGTTGTAGCAAAAATGCTGGTTAATTTTAGCTCAGATGCTTTAATTCCAAATTGGCGCATAAAATTTACTATTTTACTCGCTTCTTGATTTCTAGTTACTAAAATAGCAATCTTACCTTTTAGAGTAGGACGTGCATGTAATAAGGTTAAAATCTCAAGTGCCATGGCATTAAGGATATAATCCTCACCATTTTTGAGTCGGTAAGTTTCATGGTTAAATGCAATAATTTGTACTTTTTCGTCATAAAATTCTAGATCTAAACCCTTGTTGTTGGCAATTTGGTTTAATTGCTTATGACTAGGCAACTCAAGAAGATTTTCTTGTGCAACACATGGGGTTACTGCATCATAGAGAACACCATTACCGAGGATATTAGGGTAACTGGCTAAGTTTTTTTCTGCAAAAAGTTGATTGATGAAATTCATAATATGAGGATGTGAACGGCGGTTCTCAGATAGTGTACTAGTTTGTCGAATTTCATTATGCACGGCATGAATATATGTGTCAATATCAGCGCCGCGAAAGCGGTAGATTGCTTGTTTAGGATCACCGACAACAATTAGATTACCACGCTTAGTTGCCGTTAACTGATAAATAGCGCTAAAAATTTCCCATTGCTTAATATCAGTGTCTTGAAACTCATCAATAAAAGCAACAGGGTAAGCGGTATACAGCTTATCTGCAAAGCGATTTGAATTTAGTACTGCATCTGCAACAAGCTGGATTAATTCATCAAAACTAATTTTTTTGCTAAGCTTGCGATATTTAGGATAGTGTTCAATTATATATTGACTTACCTTAGTAATTAATACTTTTAACCCTTGACTAACTTCAATTTTTTCAGCGCTAAAAATCTTTAGTCCAGCGTTATCATCGGACTGATATTTAAGCCGATACTGGTTATTATCAATCTCAAGCAAATCTTTAGGCAACTTGTTATATATCTTTTGGATTATGGATGACGAATAGTCAGCCTTAAATAAGCTTTCTAAATTTGTAATTACCTGTTGCAAGTTATCGCTAAAAAGCGGATTATTTAAAATTTGCTCTCGGTAAAAAGAATGGACCAACTCGCTAATAATATCTTCATTATCGGTCATGATTTCAAATGGTAAACTAACTTTGCACTCTAGTGGATAGTCTTTAATTATTTTTTGACAAAAGCCGTGGATAGTAAAAATTGAAGCTTGATCAAATAACTGTGCAGCTCTAGTCAAAACTGCAATATCGGTTGCAATTATTTGATAATCTCGACATAAAATAAACTCACGGACAAATAGGTCGCTATCATCAATTAATTTATTATTTTTATAAAGGACTAATAATGATATAGTATTCTTTAACTGGTGTAAAATTCTTGCGCGTAGTTCGGCAGCCGCAGCCTTTGTAAAAGTTACGACTAAGATACTTTTTATATTAAAATTTTTTTCCGCACTTTTTTCAAGTAAAGCTTTAATGAATAAGCGTTCAATTGTCCAGGTTTTACCTGTCCCTGCGCTGGCTTCAATTGCTGTTGCAAAGGAGTTTGATTGAAACGATATTTTCGTTAATGGATGAGTAGAGTTATTCATTCTCAATTACCTGTGCAAAAATTCTTGCTGCATCAATTACAGAAACAAGACACTGTTTGTTATCATCTAGATTATTAAAATCATTTGCCCAAAGAGGATCTCGCTCATATTTTTCAAACCGCTGATAAGTAAAATCATCAGAAATGGTGTTAATCAAATCTGACAAAATACTGCTCTCATCCAGACCTTGGTTTAGTTTGGCAATTACTTGATTAATTAACTCATTATCTAACAATGTTCTAGAACAAAGACTGTTAATATAAAATTCTTCCATAAGATGGAACAAGTTATCTGGGTCTATAATTGATATTTTAATTTCTTGCGCCGTGAAAGATTCTGAAACGCCTGCTTCAGGGTGATAGATAAAATCAACTATTTTTAAATCTGGCATTAAGTTAACTTGATTATTATTTATATCGCGAAAAATGGTGTTTTTATGATTCAAAATACTATACCAAACTACATATCGCGCTTTGAGATTAAGACTTAAACGACTTTTTTTGTCACTAAAATTAATTCGCTGAAATGGGTTTAATAAATATAGCGTGTTATTTTTTAGTAAAAAACTATCTTTAATTAAAAGGCGCCCAACTGGTAATTCAAAATAATATTTATCCTGTCCCGAGTATTCAGCATAAGAAATATATAATTGATAATACTTGTTATACTGCTCTATACCCAATTGCTGATTGTTGATAATTCCAAGTAACTTTATATGATTATAAAGTTTATTATTTGTATGATATATTTTAAGCGTATCCAAATCTAATTTTTTAAACACCTGATAAAGTTGAATTGCTATTTTTGCAGATAGTAGTTCAAATGGTTCAAAGTCTTCAAATCTCATATTATTGTCAAAATTATTGATCTCTAGCATACGATTAAGATTGGCATTTGAATAACTTAAACAATTAATCCACTGAAGAGCAGTAAGTACATATATTTGCTGAAGTTTATGATGATCAATCGTAGACATAGCAAACTGACTTGAATTATCCCAGCGCTTGTCTTTAAAAGCCTCCTCCGTCACGCCTGTTACTAATGACCAAAATCCAGAGTATAGTTCTTGCTTATTATTAAGAAAGGGATGCAAAGAATGAAGCGTAGTGATTTGATCTATGTAGTTTTCACCATCAATAAAGCTATTTTTCATTGTTTCTAACAATAAACTCAACGATGTTGATGGTTCTTTGATGCTATTATCATTCTCATTGCGTCCAATATAACTAAGAACCAATTTTTGCTGGGTAGCTAAAATGGTCTCGAGAAATATTTGTTTATCTTCATGATTATAATTTCTGTCTCCTGCGTGCCAGTTACGGGCTAAGTAGCTCATCTGGTTGATTTCAAAAGTGCGCGGCGATTCGCCAAAGTTAAGCCCGAGGATATAAATCATTTGGAACGGAATGTTACGAACATTGGCAAGAGAGGTACATGTAATTGCACCATTAAACCGAAGTCTTCCTTTTATGCCGATATTATCGTTAATAATTTGATTAACAATTGGTAAGTTTAAAGGTAGTTGTAAATCAACATTAATCGCGTAAATAAATTTATCAATTTCCAATTGATCTTCAGGATGGCTAAAAAGTGTATCACGAATTTTAATGACTATATGTTTTAATTCGTCACTGCTAATATCCCTATAATTTGTTTCATCACAATAAAATAAGCTGCGAATATCATGCGTAAGCTCAATTAGCATGATAAGTTTTTCTAGCAAAGAAATAGATGCGAAATCAAGATTATCATATGGTGCTGCTGGATAATTTCCACAATACTGAGCAAGGCTATCCTCAAAAACTTGAGCAGGCAAGCAAAGCCCTAAAGTTAGATTATGGACTAATCGTTTTAGGCTATATAAGTCTGCATCACCAATATTTAGTTCGCGATAGTCATCAACATCATAACCAAAGTGAATATTATTGTCATTTAACCATTTTTTCACTAGCTCCACATCTTCTTCTGTAAGAGCTAAACTATTCATAATTGTTGAATTAGCCATAAGATCGCCAAAAAAACTAACAGGAAGGCGATATGGGACGTTAAACAAGCGCTGTATCGTATCAAGCACCAAAATAAAGCGTGAATTGCGATTCCCTGTAATATTAACAGGAATCTTTATCTTTTTATCCAGTGCTGGATCGCTTAAATATTCTTCATGAAATACCGCACTTATATAGGCAGCGTATTGATCAATATCAGGAGCGGTTAATAATATCTCATCAAGTGAAAAACCATTGTTTTGAATTTCACGTGCAATGACATTAAATGCAACTTGTACTTCCCTCATTCTAGTGTGACAGATATTAACAGTAATACTTGTATCATTTCCCTTTAGGTTAACAGGGTCAGCATAATAATCTTGATGAGCTAGTAATCGATAATCTGGATTAATGCGGTTAACAATATTACGGATATCAATTTGAATGTGTTCAAGTGCATTTTTAGCTACGCAGTCGGTAGTTTCACAAGTAGTAGCATCAAAATTAATGAGATTACTAAGGAGGAGTTCGGTTAATTCGCGTGACTGATGAGCTAAATTTGCGACAAGCGGGTTACCATCTATTAAGTAAAGGTCTTCTAAATTTAAGTTAGGATAGCCCAAAACTTTACGTTCAAGCTTACTACGGGTAGAATAGTCAAGTAAATCACCGTAGTAATGATTACTAATCTGTAGATGATACCATGAGATGGAGAGCTTTGTACTTAAAGACGCCAGTATCTGGAGCTGCGATGGAAAGATAGTAGGTAAAGCAAAAATAAATAAATGTTTGGGTAATTTGGGTGGTGTATTATTTAAAAAATACTGATAAATATCACTAAATAAGATTTTATGCTCAATCTCATGCACGTGCTTGAGTAATTGATCCCAAAAAGGGCGTTGCCAGATAATACTGGTGTCATTGTTCCAAATAGCGCCAGAAAGTAACTCATCGGTACGCATGAATAGATATTCAAAAAATACTTCCTTAAGCTGCCGTGCCAATTGGTAGACTTTATAAATATCAATCTCATTGTTATTGCTAATGTATTCTTGGATAATGCTAAAATTACTTTCAGAATTTGAATTTATCTGAGCTAACAAAAGATCATAAAGAATGAAAGTCGCCTGCTCAAAATCAAAAATTTCATGCTCAGGAAAATTATCGCGGTATATATTTTCAATAACTGGTCCAGTTAGCACAACAAAATCAATATTGGCACAAATGCCAAATTTCTGGGTAATCTTTTTTTTGAGCCATAAACTTATTGCTGTTGAAGGTACAATTATCTGCTGCACAAAAAATGGTGAGCGTTCTATATGCTGTAATTGTTCAATAAATTTGTCAAATAAAGAATTGTCTCCGATAAGATTCGTCGAATGGAAAAAAACAAATTTATTCATATTACACTTTCATCATTAATTAAGATTTGAAGCTCGTATTTAATTGTGACATACCCGCAAAAGAGCCATCAGAAAAATCAGCAAATATTTCATTATTTCCGACAAATAGTTCCATGTTATCTCCTTCTATGATTAAGTTTGTATTCTTTTATATGTTGTACGTGACATTTATAACTAACTTCATATGTGTTTTGACGAACATTACGTTCATGATTAATAAAATTTTCTGTAAATGGTGGATAACCAAGTCTTTTATACACGAAAATTGAATCATTATCATTAAATGGTTTATAATATTGTTTACGATAAGGCAAAATCTCTTCATTTTTATCAATTACAAACATGAACTCATTTTCAAAAAGCGTAGTTTTTCCATAACCAAGAAGACAATCACTACGCCACCTAATTTTTTTGGAAACTACAACATTGCCACTATACTGAACAATTCCAACATAAGTTCTATCATAGGTTAACTTAATTTTTTTAAGTTGTTCAATACAATCATTTATATCATATTTAAATTCTACATTATTAGGACTTTTTAGTTTATAAATCCGGTCCATTTTATGTTTATAGTTTATCATTTTCTTAATCATGATTTAATTCCATCATTTTAACTAATTCTCTAGCGCCAATTAACTACTTAGTCAAGCGCATATATAGTAAGTGGTTTTTCGATCTAATGCAGACAGCCTACAGTTGCGATATGGTTTAATTAAAATAGTTCCATGTTATCTCCTTCTATGATTAATTTGGTATTCTTTTATATTCCGTACGTGACATTTAAAGCTTACTTTATATGTGTTTTGACGAACATTACGTTCATGATTAATAAAATTTTCTGTAAATGGTGGATAACCAAGTCTTCCATACACGAGAATTGAATCATTATCATTAAATGGTTTATAATATGGTTTACGATAAGGCGAAATATCTTCATTTTTATCAATTACAAACATGAACTCATTTTCAAAAAGCGTAGTTTTTCCATAACCAAGAACACAATCACTACGCCACCTAATTCTTTTGGAAACTACAACATTGCCACTATACTGAACAATTCCAACATAAGTTCTATCATAGGTTAACTTAATTTTTTTAAGTTGTTCAATACAATCATTTATATCATATTTAAATTCTACAT
>SSGY01000035.1 GCA_008017145.1 Neisseriales bacterium | reverse complement strand
GGTTGCAGTTTTAGGGTCGGCAAGAAAGCCAAAAGACATTGCCTTTATTCCAAATTTATCTAGTGGAACAAAACGATTATTTTCACTAACAGCAGGCTTGTAGTCTTTTGCACCAACTAGAATTGGTAATGAAGGTCCGTAAATGTCTGCATCCAAAATACCTACTTTCGCGCCAAGCTCACTCATTGCAATTGCAAGATTCAATGCTGTAGTTGATTTACCTACTCCGCCTTTACCTGATGTAATCGCAATGATATTTTTGATGTTGCCAATCCGTGTTAGTCCGGCTTTAACCTTATGTGCTATAATACTAGGTTTATTAACTGTGTTATTCATAAATTTTTTCTTCCGTAAACTATATATCGAGCCTGCATTAGCTTCGAAATTAATATGCTCTATCTTAGCATATCATATTAAAATTAGTTGACTATTTTAGTAGGCTACTCGCTTTTGGGGTTAGCAATATGTCAAAAAATATAATCGTAACTTGCGCATTACCTTATGCTAATGGAGACATCCATTTAGGGCATATGGTAGAGCATATTCAGGCTGATATCTGGGTGCGATTTCAGAAAATGCAAGCTAGAAACTGTTATTTTATCTGCGCCGATGATACTCACGGTACACCAATTATGCTTAAGGCTGAACAACGTGGAATTACTCCAGAGCAATTAATTGCCGAATCATATCAGGCGCATACTGCAGATTTTGCAGGTTTTGGGATTGGTTATGATCATTTTTATACAACTAATTCTCCAGAAAATCAACAATGCGCCTATGATATTTATAATAAATTAAAAGCGAATAATAAAATTGCAGTTAGGACAATTAGCCAACTTTTTGACGAAGAAAAACAGATGTTTTTACCAGATCGTTTCGTAAAAGGCACCTGTCCAAAATGCAAAACTGAAGATCAGTATGGTGATAGTTGCGAAAAATGTGGTGCGACTTATGCACCAACCGAATTAATCAATCCTTATTCAGCTGTATCAGGTTCAACTCCGGTTATCCGTGAATCAGAACACTACTTTTTTAAGCTTAGTGAATGTGGAGAGTTTTTAACTGATTGGTTATCAGCAAAAGGTCGCCTGCAAGCTGAAGCACGTAATAAAATGCAGGAGTGGTTGGATGGTGGTTTACAAGATTGGGATATCTCCCGCGATAAACCTTATTTTGGTTTTGAAATTCCCGATGCTCCGGGTAAGTATTTTTATGTTTGGCTAGATGCTCCAGTTGGTTATTTAAGTAGTTTTATGCATTATTGTCAGCAAAACGGTCTAAATTTTAATGAACTATGGAATAGCCCAGATACAGAGATTCACCATTTCATTGGTAAAGATATTTTATATTTTCATGCGCTATTCTGGCCTGCAGTATTGCATAACTCTGGTTATCGCACTCCGGATAATTTATGTGTTCATGGATTTTTGACCGTCAATGGGCAAAAAATGTCTAAATCCCGCGGTACGTTTATCACTGCCAGCAGTTTTTTAGCTAGTGGTTTAAATCCTGAATTTTTCCGCTACTATGTAGCAAGTAAAATGACGGCTAAGATTGAAGATATTGATTTTTCTTTTGATGATTTTGTTGCCAGAATTAATTCTGAATTAGTTGGCAAATATATCAATATTGCTTCGCGTTGTGCAGGTTTTATTAGTAAACGCTTTAATAATCGTTTGGCAGCTAGCTTAGACCAAGAATTAATTAACAATATTTTAGCAATTAAAACCGAGTTAGCTGGGTTATTTCAAGAGCGTGAATTTGCTAAAGCTATCAAATTAATTATGCGAGTGGTTGATGAGGTTAATCTTTATGTAGATAATCATAAGCCATGGTTATTAGCTAAAGAAGATGATAAAGAACAAGAGTTACACTTAGTATGTACGAGCTTAATTAATGCATTCAGATTAATTGCTATCTACTTGAAACCAGTAGTTCCGCAATTAGTAGCTAAAATTGAATTATTTCTTAATTCTGCACCATTAATGTGGAGTAATTTAGAGCAGTTGAGTTTAAATAGTGAAATTAATAATTACAGCCATTTAATTAATAGGGTAGAGCCTTCTATGATTGAGAAAATAATCGAAATTAATCAGCAGCAGTTGGGTGCACAAAACGCAGACTCAAAATCAGCAGCAGAAAACATTATCTATGAAAAGATTGCTGAAACTATTTCAATTGATGATTTTAGCAAAATTGATTTACGAGTAGCTAAAATTGTTGCAGCTAGTCACGTTGTTGGTGCAGATAAATTAATTCAGTTAACGCTGGATATTGGCACTGAAACACGCAATGTTTTTGCTGGAATTAAATCTGCATATGATCCAGCTGATCTTGTCGGGAAACATACTGTAATGGTTGCAAATTTAGCTTCTAGAAAAATGAAATTTGGAATGAGCGAAGGAATGGTGCTGGCCGCTAGTTTTGAGGATAAGCATGGTGGGCTTTACATCTTAGAACCACATGAAGGTGCTCAAGCTGGAATGCGGGTGCGTTAAATATGATTAAAAGGTTGCCATTACACAGCAGCTTATGTTTATAATAGCATGTTGATTTTTATTCTCACATTGAGACCTGTTTTATGGGGTATGTAAATGAAGTTAAAGAAAATTTCTTCGGTATTAGCGGTTTCAGCCGCATTTGCATTGAGTGCATGTGGTGGTGGCGGTGCTGCTGGTCCAACTCAGAATGCTGGGTATGGTGATGTGCTTTCTATTTCAAAACAGGAGCTTGGTAATTATGCCAGCATGCAGGTATTGTATCCTATAATGCTACAAACAGGCGATTTTGGTAGAATTGTTGGCTCTTCATTTGCTGTGGAATCAGCATTTGAATCTGCTAATATTATTAATAGTGCAACAACATTTAATTTTAATCCATTAGCTCCAGTAAGTAATCCTAGCTATTTTAAAACCAGTTCAGTTTCTGCATATGCAGTGGAATATAAGACACCCGGACAAAATGCAACTACAAATACAAGTCAAATTAGCCGTACTGCATCTGGTTTAATTATTGTCCCTAATGGGATCACACCTCGTGGTGTAGTAGTTTATTTTCATCCGACAACATGGGGTAAAAATCAGGTTCCTTCTTGTTTAGGACCATTAGCCTCAGGCAATATTTCTTCAAATATACCATCATATTGTAATGTTACTGCTTTAGATAGTACCGGAGCTGGAACTTTTGCAATGTTGGCTGCGGTATATGCTGCGCGTGGGTTTGTGGTTGTAGCTCCAGATTATGTTGGTCAGGGTTCAGATTATGATAACGTTCATCCGTATGTTATCTTCCCTGAAAATAATGCTTTAGCAGCATTTAATATGTTCCCAGCAATGCGTCAGATATTGTCTGCAGCGCCATTTAATATATCTTCTTCAACGACCCTCCCTTTATTTATTACGGGTTATTCTGAAGGGGGTGGCTATGCACTTAAAGCTTCACAAATGGCACAATCAACTGCAGCTGGCGCGCTTAGCAATGCCAACTTATCGTTAAAAATTACATCTCCACAAGAAGGAGCTTATTCATTAACCGATCAAATGAACTTTGCATTTAACGATAATAATGATGGATTATTGAATTGTGCTAGTAATCCTAGCTATAACTGTGGCAATGTTGATATGATGAATGCAACTCAGACTAACGTAACACCAGAAGTTTCCGCAATGAATAATTGGAGTATTGGTAGTGCACCATATGCAGCTAAAATTAAACCGTTACTAACAAGTTATGTATTAACTGCTGCGGTGTATTATAAATTTCAAAATCTGAATGGTGCATATGATATGACTATGAATCATCAATTTTGGGCTGATGTAATAATGCCAAATAATGTTGTAGCAAGCTTGTATGAGTTATATTCTGGTCTTTTGGGGGATAGTTATACTGGTAGTCAAATTACAGCTGCTATCTTTGGAAATTCAACTAGGATAAATGGTTATGATCCCGTGACTGCACCAAATATTACAGTCTTTAGTCCTTTTGGCGATATTCCTGAATCCTTGCCCGCAAACAACTGGGGTACAAATAATGCAGGAACTAATTTTATTCATCAAAAAATTGCTAGCGACCCGCAATTTGTTACTATTTTAGCAGATGGATCAACGTATAATTGGCGAACTAATTCACCAATCAATTTCATTCACATGAATTACGATTCTGCCGTGACTGTGCTTAATTCACATCAAGCCTACTCGTGCATGAAAAATGGAGTTAGTTTTCCTGGTAGCGGTAATTTAGTCGCATCTGCTGCTCCTTGTTCAACTTTATCCAGCGGTGCATTAATTGAATCAACAATTATTCCTAACTTTCAATTGACGAACAATGCAGTACAGCTGGCACCGATGGATTTACTTACCTCATCTCAAGTAAACAATGTTGCTAAAAATAAATTTTGGACGGCATCTTCATTTGGTATTAATTTTTTGGGAACGCCGTTTGATCATGGAGACATGTTTGTTCAGGGTAGTATAGTTGCACTTTGTACATTTGAGAATTCATTGAAAGATGGTTCTAACTCTGGAGTTTGCCCAACATTATAAGGTATTTGCTTTATTGCATTAATGAAAAGAGCCTCCTAAATGGAGGCTCTTTTTAAGTAAGTTTGATTACAAGCATCAGAAATTCCATCCCCAATTAGGCGTAGTAATCTTATCTGGATTATTGCTTGTATTATTGTCTTGCTGATTAGGATTTAAGGTGTAGTCAGGCAACCCTCCGCTAGGATTATCTACTGTAATTTTATTTACAACACCACCCGGTCCTCGTTGCTCTGTAATTTGCTTAAACCTAGTTGGTTGTGATTCATTTGCAACTGCTGCAGCACTTTCACTTATAGTTTGGTTTGCAGCATTTCCTGGTTGAGGCAACAAAATTGGAGCGCCACTACTAGCATTTAAGTTTTTTGGCGGTGGTAGTGGAATAGTTTCAGGCGTTTGATGCGTAGAACAACCACCAACCCAAATAGAAGTGATCACAATTAGCAGTGAACTGGTTACTACAGAAAATTTATTTTGCATTTTCTTATCCTTATGCAATTTCTTCATGCCAATATAAGCCATCACGTGCTAATAAAGCTGACGAGCTAGCTGGTCCCCAAGTTCCTGCTGGATACTGCTTAGGCGCAACTTTCAACTCTTTCCATGTTTCCAAAATCGGTTCAACCCATTTCCACGCTGCAATTTGTTCATCACGGCGAACAAACAAGCTCAAATTGCCACGAATAATATCCAATAATAAGCGTTCGTAACCATCAGTGCGACGTGCGTGGAACATCTCATTAAAATCCAAATCTAAATAAACTGGTTGTAAACGGTTGGTATCTCCCGGTTGTTTTGCGAGGAAGAATAATTTTACGGTTTCTTCAGGTTGGATTCTGATAATCAAACGATTGGCAAAAGTACCTCCACTGGTCGGAAATATTTTGCATGGGATATCTTTAAATTGAATTACAATTTCAGCAACTTTTTCTTGCATTCGTTTGCCAGTACGCAAATAAAATGGAACGCCAGCCCAGCGCCAGTTTTGAATTTCCGCCTTTAATGCTACAAATGTTTCTGTAATACTGTTTGGTGCAACTTTTTCTTCTTCAAGGTAACCTTTAACTGATTGTCCTGCTACTGCACCAGCCTTATATTGGCCTTTAATAACATTTTTTAGTACATCGTCTTCAGATAATGGTTTCAATGAGCGTAGAACTTTTAACTTTTCATCACGAATTACATCAGCATCTAAGGATGATGGTGGTTCCATCGCTACGATACATAACATTTGTAACAAATGGTTTTGCAGCATGTCACGCAAAGCTCCTGTATGTTCATAGAAGTCGCCACGTGAACCAACTCCAATATCTTCCGAAACTGTGATTTGAACACTATTAACCCATTGGCGGCGCCATAATGCCTCAAATAATGTATTACCAAAACGGACAGCCATTAAATTTTGCACTGATTCTTTACCAAGAAAATGATCAATACGATAAATTTGATCTTCTTTAAAATATTGTGCAACGTAGTCATTGATATCATTGGATGATGCCAAATCATTCCCCAGCGGTTTTTCTAAAACTACTCGTGAACGTTCATGATTAAGTCCAGATTTAGCTAGGTTATGGCTGATTGTTTTGAACAACTCTGGCGCAGTTGATAAGTAATAAATATTAGTCTTGTTTTGATCCAAGACAGAACCTAATTTGCTATATCCCGCTTCGTCATTTACATCTAATTGAACATAATTTATTAATTTGATAAACTCACTCCAATGGTGTGGATCTATTTTATTTTTTGCATCTGTCGCGTATTTGTGTGCTGACGTAATATAGTCTTCTGATGACATATCTCCGCGCCCTAAGCAGAAGAAGCGCGAGCTAGAGTCAATGTTGCCATCAACAAACGCGTTATATAGTGCGGGTAATAATTTTCTTTTTACTAGGTCCCCAGTACCGCCAAATAATACCATATCAAAACATTCAAGCTTGCTTACCATAATTAAACCTCATTTACATAAATGTCATATTATTAGCGATATTATAGTCCATATTTACATGGTTAGTTACAGAATCTTAGTTATTGTCGCAAAATGATGAAATTGCTGCAGTGCACCTAATTAATTGTGATGGTTATGTTAAAATCCACACCAATTCTATGTTTAAAGGTAAGGGTGTTGTTATGAGTTTTCAACAAGTTAAGTTATTTCCTCCCCTAAAAGGTGTTTTTGTTGATCTAGCAAAAGTTCCGGATCCCGTTTTTGCTGAAAAAATGGTTGGGGATGGTTTTGCTATTGATCCACTTGACAATGTTCTGCATTCGCCAATTGATGGTAAGATCAAATCAATTCACCGTGCCAAACATGCGATAACTATCGAATCTAATTTGGGTTTTGATATTTTAATTCATGTCGGGCTAGAGACTGTTTCCTTGGGGGGAGAGGGTTTTAAAGTAAAAGTCAAAGAGGGTGATCTAGTCAAAACAGGAGATATACTTAGTGAATTCGACATCGCTTATATTTCTGAAAGAGTGGTAGCGCTAATAACGCCAGTTTTAGTTACTGATATTGAAGAAAAGCAACTAAGTGTTGAGATTTTACCTCATGACACTATTATTGATTTAAGTAAACCAATCATGATTGTTAATTGTGGACAAGTTACAACAATTAGTCATGTTGAGTCATCACAAAACTCATTAGAGTCAGAATTAATTACCGTTCCTAATACTCATGGTATTCATGCGCGTCCAGCTGCACAACTTAATGCTATTGCTCGTAAATATCCAAATCATGAAATCGTAATGCTAAAAGGTGAGCAATCAGGAAATGTCAAAAGCGTAGTCTCCTTATTGAGCTTATCAGTACAGTATCAGGATCAAATAAAAATTTTGGTAAAAGGTGATGGTGCACAAGCAATTATTGATGAGCTCAAAGCTGCATTATTAGAGATGCATGATGATGAAAGTGAAAATCCTAATGCTAATCCGACTGCAGGTGAAGAAGATAGTAAAGTTGAAAATGGTAAATATCATGGAGTTGTTGCATCAACTGGAATGGCAGTAGCAAAATTAGTGCAACAAACTGGAGTTCAATTTAAGTATGATCGTTTTGCCGCTGATTCTGAAGCTGAATTAGCCAAGTTAGAAACCACAACAAAAACATTAATTACAGAGCTAGAAACAGAGATCAAAGCATTGACTGAGTTTGATGTAGCTCATAAGAATATTTTAAGTGCGCATCTTATGATCTTAACTGATCCAGAATTGACCGCAAACACCAAAAATTTAATTATGCGTGGACAATCGGCTCCGTTTGCTTGGGATAAGGCTACTGATGAGTCGTGTAAAGCATTAGCTGCAACTGGGAATGCACTATTAATTGAGCGACAAAGTGATTTATTGGATGTTAGAGATCGAGTATTAACAGGTCTTTGTGGGAGTGAAAATAAAGTCATTCAAGAGTATACAGAAAATGTCATTTTGGTTGCTGAAGACTATACTCCGTCACAAGTTATTGCGCTGAGCGATAAAGTTAAGGGGCTAGTTAGTGTCCGTGGTGGGGTAACGTCCCATGTATCAATTTTGGCTCGTACTCGTGGAATTCCACTTCTAGTCGGTGTTGCTAAAGAAGTATTACAAGAAAACTCTAAAATAGTGGTCTTAGATACATTAAACACTGCGATCTTAAATTCATGTCCAAATGAGCAAGAGTTGACCATTGCCAATCAGTTAGTTGCCAAACGCGAGGAAGAATTACGCGTGGCGCAGGAATCATCTTCTTTGGCGGCGACTACTAGCGATGGTATACAAATTAATTGTTTGGCAAATATT
>SSGY01000174.1 GCA_008017145.1 Neisseriales bacterium | reverse complement strand
GCAACAGCGAGTAATAGTGTGATTGCTGGCTATGATGCAGCGAATTGTAACAACGCTAGTTGCTATAAAGAGACTGCTTATGCTGATGATGTTCCTGCTGCGTCACCAGGTTGTCAAGGTAATGATTGTACCGATCAGCAGTATGCCAAGTGGGCGCTTTATCAATGGAAGCAAAGTTTAGCAAATATGAATTTGCCAGTGAGTAATGTTTCTGCGATTGTTTGTACAGACAGTGCGATGGGAATTCCGACCACTACTTCACCCAATTGTAGTACTGGTAGTTTAGTAGTTAAAATTGTCTGGACAGCGCATAATCTAGATGCGGAGTCAGCACTAGGTAATAATAATTACGTTATGTTAAAAGTACCACAGCGATGAAAAAAGCTCTTGGATTTAATATAGTTGAACTAATGGTGGCCATAGCAATGAGTGCTACTTTAATTACGGTGATAATTAATTCATTCTCATCACTGAACGGTAATTTTATGTTTAATACCAACCAACTAGAGTTGAATCAAAATCTTCGCATGAGCTTGGGGCTAATTAAACGTGATGTACAAAATGCGGGCGTATTTGGTAGTTTTAGTTTTCATGATCAGTCAAGTGCTACTGCATATATGGAGAGCACTTCCGCAAGTAATAATTGCAGTACTGCTGAATGGTGTAATTTTGATATCTCTACAGTTGGGATAAAAAGTGAATCAAGTTTTGCTTCTTTAGCCGCAAATATGGATTCTGGGCTTACCTTGGTTGCGGGTAGCGATATTTTACGATTACAGTACGGAAGTGATAAAGTGGCATACGTATCTACAGCCACAATCCAGTCAGGTTGTGCTGCTGCACCGGGGAATAATTACTTAGATAATCTAACTTTTACCAATCAAGGCATTGATTTATCAGCTTCACGCTACATGTTGGCAAGTACAAATCATGCTTATTTATTAAAGCTTGCATCAGGTTCTACTCTTGCCTCACCATTAAGTTTAGGCTGTCCTAATTATCCACCAACAGTAGCGGTTGAATCCGCAATTGGAGGCGTGTCATATGATCCTGATGTGTCATCTATGCAGTTAGTTAATTTTTATACTCGTTACTATTTTGTCGCAACTAAATCTGGTGTAACAGGTCTTTATGTTAAAACCTTGCAGGCGAATGGTGGCCTTAGTAGCGCAAAGCTAATTTCAAATTTGGTGACTCGTATTAATTTCATATATAAGGTTAATACAGTATCGGCAAATATTAATAATTATCCAAGTACCACCAGCCGTTACCGCTATCTTCCTACTTCTGCAATGACGAATGCATATTTTGGGCAAGTGAGTGCAGTTACAATTAGTGTTTCAGGTAGTTCGACACAAGCGGTAGATAGTAATATGGCAAAGTTGACGCAAACTGAATCAGACAGCGTGGTATGGAGATGAAAACTAATAAAAAATCTGCTGGTACTGCCTTGGCGATGACGCTTTTAGCCTTGGCAATGATGGTTCTATTAGTGGCTGGGTTAAATCAGGTGGTTGTTACTCAGCAGAAGTCTGCGGCAAATAATGCAGATTATCTCGTGGCGCAAAACTATGCTCAAATGGCATTACTGGATGCTGAAGCGACAGTCCGTTCATATGATTTTGCGCAGAATATGGAGAATAAAGATTTTGCGGCACGTATTTATGGGGAATCACACGTTGTTACCACAAACAATACTTGTGAGAGTACTGGCTGGTGCTATAGTAGCTTGGGGCAAGCTTGGCAACCTTGGCTTAAGGTTGATACTTCTGCTAATGTTGTTGCCCCATGTAATAGTTATACAGAATCAGGAATGGTGCCAGTAATTGATGAGCGTTCAAGTATTGTAAATGCACATGTTTATACTTCGGGCGATTCTTCGCTGTGTTCTCAACCTCGTTATATCATGGAGATGCTTAATCCCAACTTTATTGGGCGCTCCAATCTTACCAATAATATTATTGCCGGAGCAGGGCAAGAAGGTGGTAATATTACTCAAGCAAACGGTGCATTGTTACAAATTTATAAAAATGGAACCAACGCGTTACCATCCGGGAGATTGTATCGAATAACAGTTCGTGCATTTGGTAAAAATGGTAATACACGGGTTACATTGCAAGAGTACCTTGTTATAACTACTCGTAACGGTGCGACGGTAAGTACCTCGGATATAATTCCATTATCTGTTCGTTGGTTGTATTAAATATAAGGAATTAGAAAATGAAATCCAGAAAAATAAACTGTAGTCAAAAAATTGATTGTGGATTCACGCTCATTGAATTACTTATTGCGGTTGTGATTGTGGCCGTGCTTGCCACCGTTTCTATTATAAGTTATCAAAACTATATTGTGCGTGAAAACAGGCAGCTTGCCGAACATTCGCTGAGTGCGGCAGCTAGTAAAATGGAGCAGTATTATGCGCAAAACGGGCGCTATACTAATGGAAGTGGTGCATGGCCTAGTTTATTTGCAGAAAGCATCAACGGTAGTTCAGGAACTGTTTATACCTTGAGTTTAGTACCTTCTACTCCCAATGCACAGAGTTATGCAATTTTGGCGACGCCACAAGGTAATATTCAGGGTAGTGATGGTAACATTTGCATTGATCGTCAGGGTAACATTACTTGGCCAGCATCGGATACTAATTGTGGTATCACGACAGCTGCTCCAACGCCAGCTTTAACCATGCCACATGAGGATTGCTTTAATGTTCAGTTTTCGGCTGGGAAGTTTTCTGATGGTAATTATGGTGGTTACCCTGTTTGTGATGAGACTCATTTTCCACCTGCACAGTATCCAAATGGTTGCCCAGTTGGTGTTTATTATACCTGTTCGGCAAAATGTCAGGGATCAATTGTGCTACGTGATTGCTCTGGTCTTTGTGATGGTGTCGGTGTGACCGTGTATTGCTCAATTGGCAGGTGTTCTGGGGTTGGTGCTGATTCTTGTACCTATATGAACTGTGGTGATCCTAGAATGGCTGACCCCTCACATAGCACTCCTCCTTCGCCAGATTGTTAATTAATAATGGGCATTAGAATGAGTGCGTTTTATAAATCTAAGACTCAAAATGGATTTACCATAATTGAGCTAATGATTATTGTTGCAATGATTTCAGTTTTGGCAGCTGTGGCAATTCCCAGCTATCAAAATTATATCCAAAAATCCTATATGAAAGCTGCAGCAGCAACCATTCACAAAGATGGGCAGTTTATGGAGAAATGGTATAGCATTAATGGTAAATACACAACTGGCAGTGCTTGGCCGACATTGCCATATACTGTATCACCAGAAAGCGGAACTGCATTATATCGAATAGGTTTTACCTCTGGCGCTTATAGTGCTGGCAATGATAATAAATATATTTTGATTGCCACTCCTATTTGTGGTACTCAAGTTGCGAATAATGGTTGCGTATGTTTTGACCAAGATGCTAACACAGTCCTTGGTACGAGTGCAAATTGCACCAATGGGGGTTCATTATGCTCATGTACCAATTAATTAGCATCTGATTTTATGGTAAAATACACGATTAAAAAATTTAAGACTCAACGGAAAGCTCAATAATGCAAGAAAATTACGTTCATAATAATATCGAAAAAAAAGCCCAAAGTAAGTGGCGCGATTCTAAAATCTTTGAAGTAAACGAATCTTCACCAAAACCTAAAATGTATTGCATGTCAATGTTACCTTATCCATCAGGTAAACTGCATATGGGGCATGTACGTAACTATACGATTACCGATGTTCTAGCGCGTTTTTATAAAATGAATGGTTATAATGTAGTGCATCCGATTGGCTGGGATGCTTTTGGTTTACCAGCAGAAAATGCTGCGATGAAATCAAAAGTTGCGCCTGCAGAGTGGACGTATCAAAATATTGCCAATATGAAAGCTCAGCTCGAAAATATGGGTTTAAGCATCGACTGGGCGCGTGAACTGGCAACTTGTAGTCCGGATTATTACCGTCATCAACAATGGTTTTTTATTCAATTATATAAAAGTGGAATTATTTATCGTAAAAATGGTACGGTGAACTGGGATCCAGTAGATCAAACGGTCTTGGCAAATGAGCAGGTGATCGATGGACGTGGCTGGCGTAGTGGTGCAACGGTTATTAAAAAAGAAATCCCGATGTATTACTTTGCAATCACCAAATATGCTGAGCAGCTTTTAGCTGATTTAGATCAGCTAGGCGGCTGGCCAGATCAGGTTAAAGTGATGCAGCGCAACTGGATTGGTAAATCACGCGGAATGGAAGTTGAGTTTGCTGGTTGTGATGGTTTTGATGGACTGACGGTGTTTACCACCCGCCCGGATACTTTGATGGGCGTTACCTATGTTGCAATCTCTGCTGAGCATCCACTAGCTGAGGAAGCTGCTAATCATAATGCCGCTCTGGCAAAATTCATGTATGAATGCAAAGCGGGTGGCGTGTCTGAAGCTGAGTTGGCGACTGCTGAAAAAGTCGGGATGTTTAGTGGTCTGTATGTGACTAATCCTCTAAATGGTGAAAAAGTTCCAGTTTGGGTGGCTAATTATGTGCTGATGAATTATGGAACTGGCGCAGTAATGGCTGTTCCAGCACATGATGAGCGTGATTTTGAATTTGCGACAAAATATAACTTGCCGAAAAAAATTGTGATTAAACCACAAAATGAAGATAGTAATTATGATCCTGAAGCTCGTGCTTATACTGGTGATGGTATTTTAGTAAACTCTGGTAAATTTGATGGTATGAATTTTGAGCAGGTTTTTGCTGCGATGGAAGAAGAATTAACCAGCCGTAAAATTGGGCAGGTTAAAGTAAATTACCGCTTGCGTGATTGGGGTATTTCTCGTCAACGCTACTGGGGTTGTCCGATTCCGATTATTCATTGTGAACATTGTGGCGATGTGGCTGCGCCCGAAGCTGATTTACCAGTGCGCTTGCCAGAGGATTTGATTCCAGATGGTAGTGGTAATCCGCTGGCTAAAAATCCTGACTTTGTCAATTGTCATTGTCCTAAATGTGGTGCTGAGGCACGTCGTGAAACTGATACCATGGATACTTTCGTTGATTCGAGCTGGTATTTCCTACGTTATACCTGTGCGGATAATCAAGAGCAAATGCTTGATGAACGGGTAAAATACTGGGCACCAGTTGATCAATATGTCGGTGGGATTGAACATGCTATTCTACATTTATTGTATGCGCGGTTCTTTTATAAAGCACTTCGTGATTTAGGTTTGGTAAATGGCGATGAGCCATTTAAAAATCTTTTGACGCAAGGTATGGTATTGGCTGAGACTTTTTACCGTCAAAATCCAAATGGTTCTAAAGATTGGTATAGTCCGATGGATATTGATGTGGTTAAGGATGCTAAGGGTAATTTACTTCGTGCAACTTACAAGGGTGATGGACGCGAAGTTGAATACGGTGGCATTGAAAAAATGTCTAAATCAAAAAACAATGGAATTGATCCTGATCCGATTATCAATCGTTTTGGCGCAGATACTGCTCGTTTATTCATCATGTTTGCGGCTCCACCAGAATTAACGCTGGAATGGACGGAAAGTGGTGTTGAAGGTTCTAATCGCTTTATTCGCCGTCTATGGCGCATGGTGTTTGAACATCAGCAATATGGAATAGTTGCGCGTTACACTTCTGGTGAATTAACGCCAGAACAGAAAAAACTGCGTACTCAGTTGCACCAAACTATTGCTAAAGTTACTAATGACATGGGTGTTCGCAAACAATTCAATACTGCGATTGCAGCGATTATGGAATTGTTAAATTCATACTCTAAAGTTGCTTTTACTGGTGAAAATGGTCGTGCGTTAAGTCAGGAAGTTTTGGAAGCGGTGGTGATTATGCTTTCACCAATAATTCCGCATGTGTGTGATGCACTATGGAATGAATTGCGTCCAGATACTGAGCTTTTAGACCAAGCATGGCTCGTAGTTGATGAAAGTGCGCTGGATGTCGATGAAGTGGAAATGGTAATTCAGGTTAATGGTAAACTCCGCGGTAAAATCATGGTTGCTAAATCCTTAACTAAAGATGAAATTGAAGCAATGGCAAAAGAAAATGCCAATGTACAGAAATTTATCGAAGGTCAAGCAATCAAGAAGATGGTGGTTGTGCCAAACAAACTGATTAATATTGTAGTCTAATCAACAGCATATCTGAGGCGGTAAATTTTACCGCCTTTTTTAAAGTGCGCCGTTTTTCTTGAGTAAGGCATAAAATCGTTCGGCAAGTACTCTATAACCTTGTTGATTAAAGTGAACTTCGTCTGATTTATATTCTGGCGACTTTTCGAGTTTAGCAATGCTACTATCATCTAATAATAGATTGTATTGTTTTGCTAAGTCATCATAAAATTCAGCATGAGATGAGAATATGTTTTTGTTTGGAATACCCACCAGCATGATCTGTACGTGTTGGAGTTGAGCTTGCTTAATCATGTTCTCTAAATTGCGCTTGGTGTTTTGTGGACTAATATTCCGCAAAATATCATTACCACCTTCCATTAAGATCACCAACTGTGGATGTGCCTCCTGCAATACCTGAACAAAGCGTGCTGCTCCTTGTTCAGTGGTTTCGCCAGAAATTCCTGCATTGATTACTTTATGCCCAGAAATTTGACTGAGTACGCTAGGGTAGCTATTTTCTGAACTTGTGCCATTACCTGCGGTTAGACTATCCCCAAATGCCAAGATAGTTCCATCACTCGATAGCTTGGTGAAATACGGTTTGCTACAAGCGGTAATTATTGCAAATAATGTAATAAGCATCAGCCATTTGCTGAGATTTAAGAATGTTTTATTGGTGTTTTTTATTGTAATTTCTTGTATCCTTCAAATATAAGTGCATTTTGCAAAAGATTTCTCGATGAATTCAACAAATGCCTGTTCTAGCCTACTGCGGATTCCATTGTTGCGGATCAAATAAAATTTACTACTACCAAATGTGTATTCAGGTAGAATTAATTGTACCTTTCCATGAGCTAGGTCGTTATTCATGAATAAATCAAGTGCTTTGACAATGTAGTTATTATTATAGATCATATCAATATTAGCAAAAGCATTGGAGATGCAGATGCTTGGGTTATAGTCAATTATGGTTGTCTTATTATTGTTTATATTGGTAGCTTCAAGATGCTTATCAATAAGCTTATCTAGGGATTGTCCGACAACTAGGTATTTCTCTACTGTATTAATTGATGAACCAATTAATTTATGTTGAGTTAATTCTTCAGGAGTATTTGGTTGTCCATATTTGAGAATATATTCACTAGTTGCATAAAGCCTATAATGGTAGCTATTCAGCAATTTGATGGTATTCGTTTGTGAAGCTGGTAGGCTAGTACTGACCGCCAAATCAAAATTATCTTTTAAGAGATCAACGCTGCCTGCAGCATAAGAGATAATCAATTTTGCATCAGGATAATTTTCTTGAAAGATATGTATATGTGGAGCTAAGACTTTATTATAAAGTAATAGCGGAATGGCAATTTTAAGAGTTCCTTTAACCAAGCTTTGACGATCAATAACTTCTTTTAGAGCACTGCCTAAAATTCTTTCTTGCTCACTGAATCGGGCATATAATATTTCGCCGTCAGGAGTCATGCCAAGCATTCCTCTTGAATGCCTTCTGATTAATTGTAAGTGCAACTGATTTTCAAGGTTCTGGATTCTCCGAGATATTGTTGCCTGACTAGTATTTAGAATTTTTGCTAACGTACTAAAGCTTCCAACATTAATTAATTTAACAAATAAAAAAATATCATCATAATTCAATTGATTTCCCCTAAGGTTTAACCTTGTTTTCACATTTTATCATAACAACATTATTTCCGCTTGTGATTTATGTAACGACGATAATTTTGTGTTGGCATTTAAAGTTTTCTTACAGTTTAAATCTAAATCTATACAGATTATATCAGTTGGTTAAGAATATTTACTATGCGCAATTAACAACTGGAGGGCTAACAAGAGGGAATTTAAAAAAGTCCAGAACTCTAACTTTATGCTAAAGCTCTGGAAGGAAGTAGGTAACAGAGATATCTTGCTTAGGTACGGGGAGTAATTAACTTATACAAAATTTATTGTTGAACACAATACAAATAATGATTATTGTTACACGCATTTGTCGAATCTGACATCCAACGCTTCGTTATTAAGTTCGCTGCTCCAGTTAGACCATAATCATTATCCTCGGCACTATTCCAATGATTACAGTTGTCGCTAACATTACCTGTCCAAATGCCTATAATGCCAAATTTGCTATCCATTTCAATAATTGGGTTGTTTAACGTTTCGATTTCTGCAAAATTGGTTGTGGTATTCGTATTTAATACGCTAGCACCTGATTTTGTAAAATACTCTAATTTAGCTTTGGCATATGGTACATTATCAGGTAATACTGCTTTCCACAAAGAATTAAGTCGATCTGGATTATTTGAGTCCGCTTGGCATTTAGCATTTGCACCATTGACACCTCCCAAATTCCCAGACCACTTACCATCGCTAGCAAAAATAATCCGTCGATTACTTATATTGAGTGATATAGAGTTAGGATTTGGTGAAATATCTGAGCTAGTTAAATTGATAGTGTTATTATTAGAGTAATTAGCACTGTCCATAATTGATACCTCAATTGTACATGTTGGAGTGCTGCTGCTTACGGTACAGTCATTATTGGCAAAACTGATTTCTGATTTACTTGTCGTAGCTTTTATGCTTCTACTTGGTTCTTTATAACCACCAGTTAATGTGGCGATGATATTAAATTTAGATCCTGGTAACATATTCTGCTTAAATTGTAATGTATTGGTGATATTAATGCTTGCTGGTGCATAGACTGTACTATAGATTGTTTGTTGTAAATCTGAGCTAACTCCATTCGGATTAGCAGCATCGTTCCAATGTCCAACCCAGTTAATAACTAAGTTATTACTCCCCGTAGTAGTAGTGATTGGGATAGCCTCGACGGTACAGTTAGAGTTTTTATTCACTGTTATTTTGCTATGGTTGGTTCCACAGTTATTAGTAATACTCCAGCCAGATGAAGTTGTAGCCACGTCAAGCCATGCGTTTGAGGCAGCTGAATTTCCTGTGTTAGTGAATATAAAAGTAATTTTACTTGAAGTCCGATCTTTTTGGATTGCATAAGGTGTAGAACTGCGTCCATTACCACCAGCAAATCCAGTGTCAGTAATGCTTAAATCAAAGATTGCTGATTGTGCAGTTGCAACTTGTCCATTAAACGTAGCTGTTGTGGTACGGGTTGTACCACCGCTATACGGTGTATATGCTAGATTTAGTGTTGCAACTTTGCTGCCTGCTGCAACGGTTGATTCTGCTGAACCAAATTGCACCCCATAATCGCAACTAGCTCCATCATGAAGAGTGGTAGTACACTCTGAGCCAACGTCAGAATTATAGTGACTAAAGAGTACAGCACCTGTACCACTGAAGTTGAATACAAGATTAGTAGCTTCATCATCGCCGCTATTTTGTAAATTAATTTGGTACTGATCTTTTTCAATATTATTGTTTAAGATTGTGTCAGTAAATGTATAAATACTTGGTGCAAAGGCTAAAATAGCAGAAGCCTGAGTAACTTTGTAATTAACAGAAGTCGTAGTCGTGCTTGGAGATGGCTTGCCGTCATCATAATTATAGCGGATATGAATATTGTTAGTAGCTTGAGGTGTAGCAATATTGTTATCGTAAGTTATAGTGATATCACATGAGTCATTCGGTTGTAAATTATCTGAGATTAAAGAACCTACTACGCTACAATTTCTATTATTACCACTACCTGTTGAAATAGAAAATTTAGCTGGTAGAGTTAATAAAATATTATTTTCGTTGGTATTACCATGATTGGTAATGGTCATTTGTTGTGAAGTTATGCTTTTTTTGTAGTAACAAAGAAATTATTATCACTCATAGTTGCAGTTAGCGCAGCAATTGGTGTTGGAGCAGGTGTTGGAGCAGGTGTTGGAGCAGGTGTTGGAGCAGGTGTTGGAGCAGGTATGATATTTTGGTCGACAGAGATACTTTGGCTAATGGTTTGTTTACCATTATTATAAGTTAAGGTAATATCTGAAGATGTTGCAGGAATAGTGCTATCACGTAATCTTAAAATAGCCGTCGCAGTGCCATTTGGTGCAACAGTTGCTGTGTTAAAGATAACCTCAATATTTGGATTGCTAGCGATTAGCTGTTGAAGATGTGCTTGGGAATCACCCGTATTGGTAAATGTAACTACTTGCTCTGGGTTTGAAGCAGTTAGATAAATAGTCGATGGAATTATATTAGCAATACCAACACCTCTAGTTGTAGATAGCGTGCTACTATTGCTGCTTATTTGTGAATTACTAACTGTACCATTAGCGTCGAGATGCTCGGTTTTTACTTTAATTGTTTGTGTAACGCCACTAGAGGAAGGAACAGGTAATAAGATTGTAAAAGTATTACCTAAACCAAGATCACTTGCTCCTGCACCAAGATTACTGCTGATAATTTGCTGACCTGGAATTGGGTTGTTATTGCCATCAATTAGCACGATATTATTAAATTTGCCAGTATTATCTGAGTCAACAAGTCCAGTTACTAATATGCTAGGTACACCTGCAATTACAGTATGATGATAATAAAGTTTAATACCATTAGCTCCTGCTGTTGTAGTGTAGATAGCTTGCCCAACACCTATTATAGGTTTGTTTGTTAGGTTAGTTGAGTTGTTCGCATCAGATACTAATTTATCTGTCAAACTGCTGAATAAGTCACGGTTGTTTGCTAAGATGCTGACACTTCCCGCAATAGTATTAGCAGGAATATTAAGTTTAATATTGCATTTACCTGCTGCAGGGATGCTGGCACAAGCTGCTGTGCTAACCTGATCTAAAGCAATACTATTCCCTTTGCCAGTAAAGTCCACTAGTTTATATTTTATGTCAGATATTTGTGACTGAGTTGGATTAGTCACTACGATGTATCCATTGCTAACACGTTCTGTCAGTGATGGAACCATATTAGGTGCAATAAAAGTTAACTGAGTAGCATCACCTTTGGTATTGCTAGCATTTCCTGAGTTATCTGATGCGGAACTCTCAGCTCCGCCGCTACATGCAACCAGTTGGGTTAAAGCTAGTAGAGTTATGAGCTTAATTTTATTATTTTTTTGCATAGTTATTCCCTATTTATATTGTAAAAGATGCTGCCACAAAGTTTTATAGCACAAAATAATGTGCACGATTTTTGCGCAGCCGCAATTATCCGTTAATGCTTGGCTAATTGTCGATGATCGTTTACGAATACCTACTATGCAGAAATAATTCCTTACGTTTTTTAAGTTTACTTAGGTTGAAATTTGCTAGTAATATGAGGCTTTGTCATTAATAAAAATCTTTATATCAGAAGAATTAAGTATTGATGTTTATTATAGTATTGAAAATTATTTGATAATTAATAACTGATGTCACTTATAGTTGAATCTACTTTTATCGCTAATATTTATAAATATGTATTTATAGCAAGTGGTTAAAGTGGATTGATATTAACACAGGCATGAAATATAAATATAGCCAAACCATCACAATGACTATAATAGTTATTTTACACGTTAGTTTAGTACGGGAACCAGTTTTCAATTAAGGAATGTATGCTTTTTAAAGCGCAGAATAACAGCTAAGGCTATAATTAAAATACATAGTATCCAAACTGGTGTATTTCCAACTCTGGCAAATGGAGTTGCACCTTGATAACCTTGTACCATTCCGATTGCTGCACCAGCAGTGTAAGCTTCAATGCTTGATTCAACTTGTCCATCGCGATTGATGAATGCCGTATCACCAGTGTTACCATCTTGGAGGAAATATTTCTGATTTTCTAAAGCTCGTGCTTGTGAAAATTGAAAGAAATCATTTTTCATTGTGGTTTGACCGTACCATGATAGATCCGATTGATTCAGCATGATAGTTGCATCTTTGGCACCAAAGGCGACAAAATCATTAATCGTGTTTTCATAGCAAATATTAAACGCTATTTTCTGATCTTTAAATTGATATGGTAATTGAATAGCAATGCCTGGAGTATATTGCGTTATTTGCTCGGCTGCATCACCCAATATCCAAGCTAGAGGCGTGTTTTTAAGTGGATTGTATTCGCCAAAGGGTACTAAGTTATGTTTGGTATAGACTGCTCGATTCCAATCACTGCTGACGACATCACCAGTATATTTATTTCCAGAGCTATCTTCTAAGTTTACACCAGCAATCAAAGTCGCGGATTTTGATTCGACAATTTGATTGAGTTGTTCAAGGTATCCGGGGGTTAGATAGCGATAAGTGGTACCAAACACCGCTTCAGGTAAGACCAAAAGTTCAGCATCACTATTTTGTACCAATTGCTGCGATGCTTGTTCGAGGCTATCACGAGTTACAAAGGTGTAATTTTTGGTTGAGAAAACGCTTGGTTGTAGAAGCGCAACTTTGATTGGTTTTCCTGTCGCGGCGGTATATTTTACCTGTGCCAGAAGCAGTGATAATCCGCTAAAAATTACCAATCCACTAATAAATTGAATTAACCCACGCTTATTCTGTTTGCTCAGTGTATAGACTGCAAATCCACTGAGTGCAACAATTAGCCATGATACTCCATAAATGCCAAATAATGGAAAATAGCCACGAAACAGCAGGTTGTTTACTTGAGTATAGCCTAGAGCATACCATGAGCGCGGGAAGAAAGTACCACGGATCAGTTCAGTTAGCACCCATAAAGAGGGGAAAAGAAAAACCAAATTATAAAATCCTGAATGTAATTTTATCCGCGTATAGATGCTGCTGATAATGCCACAATATAATGCGCCATAGAGGCATAAAATCATGGTTAAAAAGTATGATATCAGGTAGCCACAACCTAACTGTAAGCGGAAATAATAACTAAACCATGAGCCAATAAATGAGATGCCAGCACCGAGATAAAAAACATAACCATAGGCAAAACTATATTTAAAAAGTTTATTTTCTAAACCTGAGAGGAAGATGGCTAAAATTATGAAAATTAGCCACGAGAACGCCATTGGTGGGAAGGTTAATCCGCTACCTAGTCCCAGTATAAATATTAGAGTTGCTTTGATGATGATAGGCATTTTATTAAGAGGGAGATTATTTAGTTTGTACATAGTTGTAAGTCATCGTAATTTTCAAAGTGTAAAGTATAGCATTTTGATTTGGGCTTATCTGAATTATTTCTTATTATAGTCAATCCTTTTATGTAAACTGATGCTGCCTGTCTTTGGGTGGTGATTTATATAGCCAATATTACGGGTTAGTTGTAGTGATATTTGTCAAAAATAAGATGATTGTATAGGGTATTTCAGGAGGTAATTAATAAATATGGTTTGTGTTGTCGGGATTTTACAACATTGTAAGTAATTGTAATTTCTGATTTTCTATAAAAAATTTAGGGGCTAGACAATCAAAGCCTACTTTAAGGTATGCTAATATATTGTCATGATTCATAAAAACAAGTATATAAATAGTTCAAAAATTTCAGAAGCTAAATTTAGGGAAATAGTTAAGTATTTTGTTGCTGATTTATCAGCAACGTAAATAGCAACTTTATCTGGAGTAAGCAGGAATTCTATTAATAAATATGTGATGGAAATTCGCCATCGGATTTATGATTTTTGTAATTCAGAATCTCCGTTCATTGCTCTTGGCGATGTAGAATTAGATGAAAGTTACTTTGGTGCTAGAAGAGTACGAGGAAAGCGTGGGCGTGGAGCTTATGGTAAAACCATTGTATTTGGTTTGTTAAAGCGTGGCGGTAAGGTTTATACTGAAATAGTTCCT
>SSGY01000233.1 GCA_008017145.1 Neisseriales bacterium | reverse complement strand
TGATAATTCCACACAAAATAAGTACATAGCCTAGTGCAGAAATAAGGTTAAGCTGAATTTCACCAAAAAGAACAAATGCAAAAATAACGGTAAAGATAGGATAACATGATTCAATTATGGCGGCAAGGGCAGCGTTACTAGCGCTAATGCTTTTTAGAATTAATAAGCTTGCAACGATATAAACAAAGCTACTCAGAATAATCAAAGCAAGCTGTTTTGGATTGGCAAGTTTATGCATGAAAACATGAAAGTCACCGCGCCAGACAAAATAAACTGCAGCTACACTGAAAACAACAAATGATTCAAATAAGAGTAGCTCTATTGCACTAAAATGTTTTAAAGTAACCTGATTGATGGTATAACCAAAACCCCATAAAGCTGCAGCACCTAATGCTAACCAGAACCACGTCATAAATCTTACCTCCTTGAAAGGAGGTATTTTACCACCTCTGAAATAATTATTTAAATTCATCAATAAAAGCTAGTTTGTCCGATAGCATGGTTTGTTATATGGTTTAGAGTATTTGTAATGTAAAAATGCCGTTTATTTATTAAACGGTACTTTTACATCTATAGAGCTAATAATATTAGAGAGGCAATATTTATAGGTTATTACAAATGCCATCTCGCTCATAGGTTGGTCTGTCTTTTTTATGATAGTTTGCATATCCAGTCCACATTGGCGGTACTCCATAATATGTTGCAGACTTGCTGCCATCTACTGGGACGGTAATTGTTGTCGGTGTAATTTCATAGCTAGTCTCTGATAAACCTCCCAAAGCTACTGGTGATTTTGAATGTGCATATAAATTAACTGCCCCATTACTATCCTCATCAAACCAGAAGCTATCAAATTGATTATGAGAGTTATCATTCATCAAAGTATCATCTGCATTACTACCGAAAATCCCTGACGTAATTTCATTTGGGTAAGTACATTTGTTAGTGGATGGATTTACTAACATTCCACGACCAAGTTCAGAATCATTAAGACTTCCACTTGTTTTTACCATTCCATAAGGATAGCCTTGCCATTTATATGCAAATACTTCGCTTGCCTGATTATTCATCAAGGCAATATAGGTGTCACCTTGAGCGCTAATAAAGGTTGCTAATTTTGGACTAATTCCATTATTGATAGTTTCAATGTCATTATTAAAATCAGTAATTGAGGTCTTATCCCACTGACTATTATTTGGAGTATACAAAATATCATCTAGGTGAGTAATGCTGGTAGCAACGTTTAAACCACTATGACCAGAATATGTAGCAAATTCTTGCTCAACTACCGCAGAAAAAGATTTTGAGCTATCTGCGTTAGGTTTTGAATGACTAAAATCTAACGCCATAATCCAATGATCATTTTCAGTAGGGCATGTGCCATTATTACTCCAATAATCGCAACTTATAATTTTGGTCTCATTAAAAGGATCTGACTCATTGTCTTGATAAATTGGTGCTGTTGCTGCATGCTCAAAATAAGTTACTTGCCCATTAGAGTAACCAACAAAAAGATTTGAATTGTATGAGGCATTATTAGCATCATTTGGACCCATAGCCAGCGCGGTAGGAAATACATGATAATCTAGACTACCTTTATTCGTATCATCAATAGCATGCCAATTATTTGAATCGCCAATCAATTTTCTGTTCGATGCTTCGATGTCATTACCAAATGTCCAGCGATAAATAGTTCCAGAAGAATTGAAGCCACTAGTATCGTCATTTGTTTTAATAGCTACAAATACTACGTGATAGCTTAAAACTGGAAGTATGGTGATTACTTTAGAGTTATCGGTAAAATCACTTAGTTTGGAACAGCTATTTGATCCTGCAACGCTACATACTCCATAATCATCGGCTACACTGGCTGGTGTAGATGGAGTGCCCCAAGCATCTAAGCCACCCATTACAGCAGTTTCTGGGTGCAAAATTTCAGTAGGGTCAATTGGCATAATAATGTGAAAAGCCGTAGTTGACGAAGAACTTACATCACTATTTGCTGCCCATTTTACAAATATAATTTGATCGCTAAGATTTCCTGCCGCAGTTGGAATTCCAGTTATGTTTGATACTGCTTGTCCTGTATTTGCAGAAGCAACCCAAGTTGGCAATGTTTCAGGGTCATCTGTTGTATCTTTATAATATATTTGCCCTCCAGCTGAAAATGAATAAGTTGTCCAGCTAAAGTTGAATGCTAAAATTACAGAGGCACTCCCAGGCATTATTGTTTCACCGGCGCCATCATGGGAATTTAATCCACTATTCACCGTAATTGTTTTAATTCCTGTTCCTACCACTACCTTTCCATCCTGATCATCACCTTTAGGTAAAATTTGGATAGTCGTAATTGATAGATTACATTCTTGTGTTTGTGTTCCTTGAGCGTAAACACAGATGTTTTTTCCATCAATTATTTTTTGTGGCGCTTGAGTCCAACCAGACTTGCCTGTGTTATATTTGTAAACGTCACCATTTGCAAGACCAACAACCAACGTTCCTAAAGGTGATACTGCTGCAGCTGTAATTGGCCAATTTTGATCTGGCGCGCTAATCCCGCCTGGAAGGTATTGCTGATTTCCATTGCTATCTTTATAAGTAATCATTACAACAAATTTAGAAGTTGCTGGGTCAATATATGTAAATCCTACTGGGTTTTGAAATTGTTGATTAAATGTTTTTATTTTAGCTGCATATTGTAGTAGTAGATTACTTTGTGTTAATTGAGTTTGTGACAAAACTGTTTTGTTGTTTAATTTAATTGTTCTTTGATTAGGTGTTTGGGGAGTCGTCATGGTATTAGAACCTGAACTGCATCCAGCAATGATCAGAGCTCCAATTGCTATACTAATTTTATTTGGAGTTTTTTTCATGGTATGGTTTCCTTTGGATGGTTAATTTAATAAAGGTATTTTATAGTTATCCAAAGAAATTTCCAATAGTAATTTTTCACTATTGGGTTGTATGCACTGTGGTTGGAGATAGGCAAGTTGTTATAAACAGTACTCTATAGATATGGAAATAGAGTGTAATTTTGGGATTAAAGATTTAACTGTCTTAATTAATGAAATCAGTATGTTAATATGTTCTGAAGTGGTATTTTTATATTGATTAGTAAGTCTTTTGGAATCATTTTATCAAAACCTAGCTTTATTAGCTTGGCGTATAAATCTTCCCGGCTAAATGCATTAAATTTAGGACGTAATTGATTTGTAAATATATTATCTATCGTGCGGCTAGAAATATTTTTCCCATCAACTTTAGATAAAATGGTAGCAATTTCTCTACTGCATAACCCACCTAGAAGAAGAAATATTATTTGCTTTTCTCTTGTTGTTAATTTGTATTGAGAGATGTCTACATCCTGTGGCTCATCATAAATTTCTAACGCTCTCATTAATTGGTGTTGAATTGTGGTAAATTTTACTTCTTGCCTTATATTATATATTGCTATAACATTACCTGTTGTTTGATTTATGATTGGATACTTGGCGGTAATGAATGGTTGTATTTTTCCATCAAAGTAATTGACATTTATTGCATGCTGGGGTTTTTTGGTTTCTACTATATTTTTCCACTCCTTAATCGATTCTTCTGGTGCATATTTACCAGATTTCTCTGGCATGACTTTACTCCCAACCTCTAATATCTCTTTATCCCTGGAAGATTGATACATTTTACTACAGAAGAGAATGGTTCCATTAGGATCAGTAATGATTGCCCGAAAATATGGTAGCATTCCCTCAAGTTGTTCATATAATGAAATTAGTTTGGCTAGATACTCTTGGTCATTCATGGATATTTCTCATTTATGCTTCAATAAATAAACTATTTAAAATTGAAAATATGATTTAGTGAATCTTATTAATGGCTTCATTTTACTGTAATTTTGAGAACATATGTTATAAAAGTTAAAAGTGCTCAATATTTTTTAGTCATGGGCTTTACTGTATTTTAATCAATGTATCATGTGTCTTTGAGTGCTTTTTTATCTTGTTTGAACTAATACTTTATGTGTGAGAGTCAAATGTTTTAAGGATGTGTTAAAATTCGGACTAAATTATTTATAAATACCAAGCAAAATGAGCAAATTAAAACTAAATTATCTGGAACAAGTCTTACAACAATTGAATGATGGCGAACGCGTACAATTTACCTTTTTTTATCGCCAACATCGCAAAAATATCTTAATGGCTTACTTATGGCTGATTTTTCTCGGCATATTTGGCGCACACAAATTTTATCTCAATAAACGCAGTGGCTGGCTATATCTGTTATTCTGCTGGAGTGGTATTCCCGCACTACTGGTACTAGTTGACTTATTTTTATTGCCATCTCAGGTCAATCGCTACAATCGGCAATTGGCGCTGGAATTATATGAGCTAACCAAGCAACTCAATCAACAAAGTTCCAATTTACTCTTGATTGATAATAAGCTGCGTAAACGACGCATAAAACTACTGGAATGGGTAGTGGCGCTGCTTATTATATTTACTGTAATTTTACCGGGAATTGCTTATTTGAATATGCGTCTGACTGCTCACCATTTAGAAGTTCACTATAAAACCAATCAGTTGGATGGCAGCCAGCATGATAGCTATTTTGTATTGTAAGTTATATGCTAAAGCTCCAACTTCCTGATAAAGTTCATCCGCAAAAAAATCATCTGGCTAAATTTCCCCTCGGTGGTGATGCATTATTTATTGCTAATTTAGCCTGTGCACAACAAAAGCCATTTATGTATATTGTTAATGATGGTTATCAGTTACAGCGTCTAGTCGGTGAATTAAATTTATTTGCGCCCGAGCTAAGACTTGCGGTATTTCCAGATTATGAAGTTTTACCGTATGAGCGTCAATCACCATATAATGAACTAATTGCCGAGCGGCTCAGAACACTGTGGCAGGTACAGCATAAACAGATTGATATTTTATTGGTGCAAGCAACTACGCTGCAAATGCTTTTGCCACCGCAAGATTATTTTGCCCAGCGCGTCCTGCTGGTGAAAATTGGTGATCGCTTGGATAGTGAACAATTGCGTAGTCAACTGACTGTATCAGGTTATCAATGTGTGCATCAGGTTTATGAAGCAGGTGAATTTGCGATTCGTGGATCTATTATTGATATTTTGCCGATGGGCTCAAAACAGGCGATTCGGATTGATTTATTTGATGATGAAGTTGATAGTATCCAATATTTTGCAACTAAAACGCAATTGGTTACCGAGTCAGTTAGTGCAGTGGAGATTTTGCCCTCGCGCGAGTACCCACATGATCTTCAGAATGTTCGCCAGATGGCAGCGCGGTTTGCAGAGTATTTTCCTAAACAGGCGGATTCAAATTTAGCCAAAGATTTAAAAAATAATATTTTGCCTGCTGGGGTTGAGTTTTATTTACCGCTATTTCATACTACTTGTGCGGATTTGTTTAGTTACCTCGATGATAAGTGGCAGATAGTCTATTCTCAAGATTTATTGGCACAATTAAACCTTAATTGGCAGGAAATTACCAAGCGTTATGAGTATTATAATTATCAATATCCATGCCTCAAACCCAATGATCTATTTTTAAGCGCCGATAAGGTTTTTGCGGGATTGAAATCGCATACCGTTTGGGAGATTGCGATTGAGGGAGATTATTATCAAGGGTTTAAAGAATTACCCGAGCTTGCTGCAAATTCTTCAACTGACACTCCTTTTGCTCGCTTAAAAGAACTTAGTAAAAACAAGCAATTAGTAATTTGTAGCGAAAGTTTCGGGCGCTTAGAAATATTGCGCCAAAATTTAGCCACTCATCAACTAGTGAGCAAGATAACGCAGCGCTTCGATGAAATTAGTAATGAGCCAATAATTTTATTGCAGGCTGAACTGTATCAAGGTTTTAGCTGCGGGAACTATATTCTCTTAAATGAAGCTGATTTATATCCTAAGAGTCGTGCTATTCGTCGTAAGACTCGTACCCAACGAGGTAATTCACAGCAGGATAATGATTTAATCGTTCGCGATTTAGCCGAAATAAATGTTGGCGATTTTGTGGTACACATTAATCACGGGGTTGGGCGTTATGTCGGGTTATCGGTACAAAATATTGCGGATACTGATTATGAGATGCTCGAGATTGAATATCAGAATAACTCCAAGCTCTATATCCCAGTCCAAAACCTTCATTTGATTAGTCGCTATACTCACTTGGAAGGAAGTCCGGTTGAGTTAACTAAACTAGGCTCAAAAAGCTGGGATAAGATTAAAACCAAAACTGAGCAAAAGATTAATGATGTAGCCGCCGAATTACTCGAACTTTATGCCAAGCGTGAAATGCAGCAGGGTAATCGCCTGCCAACTCCAGCAGATTATAATGAATTTGCGCATAGCTTTGGCTATGAACCAACTATTGATCAACAAAATAGTTTTGATGAGATTATCAAGGATTTAGCCAATCAAAAACCGATGGATAGGTTAGTTTGTGGTGATGTCGGTTTTGGGAAAACCGAAGTGGCAATGCGTGCAGCATTTATTGCGGCGCTCAATGGCTATCAAGTCGCAATTTTAGCACCGACGACCTTATTAACCGAGCAGCTTTATCAAAATTTTGTTAATCGTTTTGCTGGTTTTGCATTAAACATTGCTGAAGTTTCACGTTTTCGTTCGCGTAAAGAAATTAGCCAAACGATGGCGTTACTTGCCGAGGGAAAAGTTGATATTATTGTCGGTACTCATCGCTTGATTCAAGATGATGTTAAATTTGCTAACCTTGGTTTAGTAATTATTGACGAGGAACATCGCTTTGGGGTTAAGCAAAAAGAAAAATTCAAACAGTTACGCAGTAATGTTGATGTTTTGACGATGACGGCTACCCCGATTCCACGGACACTGTCAATGGCATTGGATGGTTTGCGCGATTTCTCGATTATTGCTACGCCACCTTCACGTAGGTTAGCGGTAAATACGCAAATAATTCAAGATGATAATAGTATTATTCAGGAAGCAATTTTGCGCGAAATTCGCCGCGGTGGGCAGGTATTTTTCTTGTATAACGATGTTGCAACTATTGAGCAGATGTATAATCGTTTGAGTGAACTGATTCCCGAGCTCCGAATTGCGATTGCTCATGGGCAGATGCCAGAACAAGAACTCGAGCAAACAATTAAAGACTTTATTCACCAACGCTATAATTTGCTATTATGTTCAACTATTATTGAAACTGGGATTGATATTCCCAATGCCAATACTATTCTAATTTATCGCGCGGATAAATTTGGTTTAGCGCAATTGCATCAGCTGCGTGGTCGAGTAGGACGCTCACATCATCAGGCTTATTGTTATTTATTAGTGCCAGAAAGAATAACCAAAGATGCCGAAAAACGTTTGGATGCAATTCTTTTGACTACCGAACTTGGTGCTGGTTTTAATCTGGCGATGCATGATTTGGAAATTCGTGGTGCTGGTGAAATACTGGGTGATAATCAGGCAGGCAATATCAAAGAAGTTGGTTTATCGCTTTATACCGAAATGCTCAAAAAAGCCATCCGCAAACTCAAGCATGGTGAAAAAATTGATACGGATAATCCGCAAGAATTACATTGCGAAGTAAACCTGAATGTTAGCGCGATTTTACCAGTTGATTATTGCCAAAATATTCATGAGCGTCTGGTTTATTATAAACGCTTGGCAAAAGCCGAATCTAATCAGCAGATTGAATTGGTTTATCAGGATATTATCGATAATTATGGCTTGCCACCTGAGCCACTCAAAAATCTCATCACATTGCATCAGTTGCGAATCGCTGCAGCTAAGCTTGGGATTCAAAAACTGGATGCCGCTAATGCGTCGATTAATCTGGTCTTTATTGATAAACCACCGATTGAACCGTTACAAATTGTTCTGCTTTTACAGAAATTAAAAACCTGTAAATACGACGGTAAAAATAAATTAATCTGGAGTGTTAAATCCGATAATTTAGCAACTAAAATCAATAATATTGAATATATTTTGGCTGAACTTGGTGCGACGAGTATAAATTAAATGAAGCTCTCAGGGATACTATCTAAAATACCAGATTTTATGGTTTTATTTACTAATTCAGACAAATTGCTAACTTCGAATTTTGGGAAAATTTTGCGATAAACATTGGTCGCAATGGTGGCAGGGTTGAATTCCTGATTATGAATACTGCTCAATATCCATGCTACTTCTTTGTATGATTTACCGATTGCAAGTAAGGCGATTATTTCATGTTCCTGAGTAGTTAAGCTTAAGTTGAAACTATTTCGATTATTGTTTTCTACTACGAGAAGTTTTTTATCAAGCGCATTGATTAAATTAAGCATTGGTGTGCTGATTCGCGCCCAGTTTAGATTAGATGTCATACCAACTAAATTAGCATTAAACGGATTTTTAAGGCGCATCAAGTAGCAATCAATCCAGAATAGTTTATTATTTTTTTTAATTTGTAAAAGTCCGCGAACGTACTTATCTTGCGCAAGTGCTCTCTCTGCCATTGGTAAAACCTGCGATGCATATTCAGCAATAAATGAATTTAGTTCGCGCATCCTTTTTCCTACAACATCTTCAATTGTTAGCTCAATAAACTCTAAATATGGCTGATTGGCAAAAAGAATTTGATGCTGTAAATTAGATACAGCTACACTTCGTGCAGGTGGGTTCATTTCTAGCGTTTTAATATAAAAATCAATAAATTCATCATTCTCCAGATAGTCAACTTTCATTTATTTGCTCCTCAATATGATTTGAAGAAATTTTCTTCAGCCGAGTATAGTGGTCAGATATTATAATCCACTTTATTGAAGTCATGCGTGATTAAATCTTATGTAATGCAGATATGTGTTAATTTATTTTGTACAAATTTATGCAAGATAACCGCTTGATTGTTATATGAATGTTAATTTTTTACGGAGCTAAATATGAAAACTACACCAACTCTTGCCACTGTCGTTATCGCTATCATCGCTTGTCAGGTTAATGCGTTAGACTTAATCCCTAGTGTTAACAATGTTTGTCAACTTAATGGCATTCATCAAGTGTCTAATCAACAAACAGACACTAATAGTTTTTTTGCTTTTGGTGTTAGTGAGATATTGTTGAATCGGTTAATAACGCCTACTCTAATATCCCAAACAACGGAGCCAGCAATAAATGTTTTACGTGATATGAAAAATAATCCAAAACAGCAGGTTTTTGAGAATAGCTGCAAAAAAAATAATGGTATTGTAACGTATGAATGGGCAAAAAATATTAATGGCGATGGTGGCAAAAGTTTTCCAGTTTGTGTTTGGTTTGATCAAACTTATTCTGCACAGGATGTTGCTCTCGGTTTTGGCTTTGCTACAATATTGATAGATCAGCGCTACTTCACGGCAAATAATGGTACTGATGTTTTTAACTCCAATACTGTTACATATACCTACGAAGTTGCAAATAGAGCTAGGCAGTGGATTCAATCTGATAGTCGTACTTATTGTCCAGTAATTGAGAATAAGACCTTTACAGAATTAAAAAATAATTTCTAAGCAGATACTCCAAAGTTTAACAATATAACTGATGTGTTGTTTAGAGCGTTTATAACAAAATGTTAATAAAATTACGTCGCTAAAATGATACAATTATTATATTGTAAAATATTTTATCTGATTTTCGATTACTATACTGCTGTCAGCAATAGCGGCGTGGTTTGTAAATAATGGTATGGTTGTATTTAAAAAAGAAAAAGGTGATCAATAATGTTACATTTAACAAAAAAATGCATTTATGCAACAATGTTGCTGGGTTTATTCGGAAGTTATTGTTATGCAGACACGCCACAGGTGCCACAAGCAAATAATGGTGCTGTTCGTGTCAAATCATCATTAAAGTCAAGCGATAATTTGGCAAACGGTGTAACTAAACTATCGCCAACCGATTGGTATAAAGTGTGGTCAACTGAAATAAATGGACTGAACGCAAGCGATCAAGAAAAGCTTAAAGAAATTGCCTACTATGTTCGTGTCTCTAATATTGATTTAAGTAAGGTTTATTCTGGCTCGCCAAATAACCCCGACAATGTGAAAAGAATTGAACGCTTAATGCCTAAGTCCTACTTTGAGAAGACTTTTCCTTTAAGTATTAGCACAGTAAACGAAAAAGGTTTTATTCCAGCACAAGTTTATTCTTATAATAATTTCTTAAAAGCAGCCGCAGTTGTGCCAGGGTATTGTGGCGATTTTTCAAGCTATCCCGCAGCTGGTAAAACTTCGCAGATGAGCAATCCTGATGAACTATGTAAACGAATGTTGGCAACTACGTTTGCACACGCTACGCAGGAAACCGCCGATGTTGATTCACGCACAATTACTGAAGCAACTATCTATAATAAAATTAAACGTACCTTTGCGAGTGTCGCTGAAAAAGATGCTACGCCAACAAATCGTGGTGGTATTGGACGCTACCCAGATGCAACGGGTCCATTTTCCGCAACAGGTTTACAGGCTGGTTTAACGAATAATAATTATTACTATGGACGTGGCGTAAAGCAGCTTAGTTACCCGAGTAATTATGCTAATTTGTCATTGATGTTATATAGTAATTTAAATCTAGTTAAAGACCCAGATTTGGTGCAGGGCAATAACTTCTTACCATACTTGAGTGCTTTGGTTTATTCGTTGCAGCCTAAAAATGGGAATCCATCAATCGCTGAAATTATGGATGGCAGCTATTCCTTGCGTGCATCTGGTATCGCTAAAACTTATGCGGCAAAGGGATTTCCATTCACTGTTGCAATTGTAAATGGCGGTCCTGAATGTGGTAGTAGTACAGCGAATCTGGATAATACCAAAACTAGACTTAGAGCGTTTCGCTACTACTCTCATAGTGGTAATTTATTTCCACAGGGATTTAGCTTGACTAGCGCTGAGCAAACCGCTGAACAATGTAATGATATCGATTACAAGGATAGTAGCATAGTCGATGCTGGTGCGCGTCCATATTATTTTGAGCCAAGCAAAAACTGTAAATTAGTTAACTATGACACCTCATACCCTATTTTTGGTGGCAAAAGCTTAGCTGAGTTAGTTGGCTGTGCACCAGCTAAATATAAATTGACGGTCATTGTTTCTGGTGCTGGAGTAAATCTAACGAGCAAAGATGATTTTGACCAATGGCCAGGAATTGGCACTATCGAATATCCGACGACAAATGTTTCAGTTAAACAATTCGAGGGTAAGAGTGTGAGCTTGTCATTTAAACCTTCATGGGTTTCTGATCCCAAACTAGAGGGAATAACCTACAATTGTCCAACGTTTACATTCAATAAAAATACTACGGTACAGATTACTGCGTCTTCAAATAATGGAGCTGGCAATACTTGTAAAGTGATGCAGTAAATTCAAACGTGCTAATAAAATTATTTAAGCGATAAATAAATCTAGTGGGATGATGTAAAATATCATCCTGCTTTTTTATTGTGTTATCAACAATTAAAATTAGGATAAAACGTTATGCGCTCACAACTGGAATATAAATTAGTTAAGACGAAACATGGACAAACTGGTTATGTTAGTTTAGGTAGCGGTCAGCCTCTGATTATGTTGGTGGGATACTCAGGTAATTTGCTTCATTGGAATAGCGAACTGATTTATCGCCTTGCAGAAAAATTTACGGTTTATTTACCAGATAATCGTCGAGTTGGACTAAGTGAGTCAAGCAATGATCTTTCGATGGAAGGTCTAGCTCAAGATGTGGTTGACTTTATTGAGGCTTTGGAATTAAATAAACCATTATTGTGTGGTTGGTCGATGGGTGGCATTATTGCGCAAGCACTGGCTTATGAACGAGCAGACTTAATTAGTGGGATGGTGCTGATTGCCAGTCAACCTGATTATAGTTATACAATGGGTGGATTACATACCTTGGTGCGTAATCTGCGTGAAAAGCCTGGACGTGAAAATCGTGAAAAATTAACCGAATTATTTTTTTCTGAGTTACCCAGTATTGAGTTTCGTAAATACCTAGCTAAATCAATTTTGCATATTGCGGGTTATGTTTATCCATACAATGAGCACGCACAACAGTTGCAAGATCTATCCGTCAAAAATTGGTTACAACAAGCAGAAAGACTGGATGCGCTTGATTTGCCAGTTTTAATTACGACAGCGCGAAATGATATGATTACCAAACCTGAAGCAAGTTGGTACTTGCATACGAAATTAAAAAACTCCAAATTAATCAGTTACCCAACTGGTGGACATTTCTTTATACATCGCTATGCAATAGAATTGGCTGATGAAATCGAGTACGTCATAAATTTTGTGTCAATCTGATTTCTACTTCATTTTAATCAGATTTTCCCAAACTTGATTAACATTTGTTGATATGCCATAGCCCAGTCACGAATCGGCATCGTCCAGCGTTTGGATATGTTCTGAATTGCCAAATATAATGTCTTAAATACAGCTGTATCATTAGGAAATGACCGCTTATTTTTTACCACCTTGCGT
>SSGY01000170.1 GCA_008017145.1 Neisseriales bacterium | reverse complement strand
CATGGAGAAATCTCCAACGAGAACAGTTAAAACTCAAAAGACACATGTCTTTGCTTCATTAGTAGCTTACATAAAACTGGAACGTTACAAATTTAGCACAGGACTCAATCATTTTGCTCAGAAGGGCAAGTTGTTCTTGAATGCGACTAAGCTTGCATTTCAAGACTTGCAAAAACTTAAAGCAGAGAACGAAGCTTATGAAAAATCTTTAGCATCTGCGTAACATCAGATACTAAGTAATTTAAAGGTAATCAAAGCCTTAACCATGAAGGAGATTGTTAGACTGAAAATTAGCTAATTGCTGGTGAGTTTCAAAATCATATCTAATGGGGTATTAATATGAAAAATGTATTATTGAGCCTGTGCTGCTTATTTGTTGTAGCATGTAATAATGTTGGTTCTGGGCAGCAAAGTGATATGGTTCCTCCGCACGTTACTGATAATAAAGTCTTAGATGATAATACATGTGCTAAATTTAATGCTGGTTATGCTAGTGCGCTGTACAACTCTGTTGGTTCTTTATCTGGCAAAAAGTATAATAAAGTGGAAACTTGTAGCGCGTGGTATAACGACAATTCCCAATCTAGTAATTTAACAAAAGAATTATCTAGTGGTGTTAACCCGTATAATTTTGAGTCTAACACAGTTATTGCTTGGGGACAAGCTGGTGCTAATAGTTTGTTGTTTATAAATGAGAGTACTAGTATCTGGGACATATTAATTCCTGAAGCTTATAATTTATTAGTGTCGGACAATGGGTATAATCATTACGGTTCCCCAGTCGTATCTATCACACAAACAAATACTACGCTACCATTTGGAAATCTTTCTAACAATAGTTATAGTAATGAGTATCAAGACTTTCCACCATTTTGGCCAACTTCATACAGCAATAGTGCAACTAATTTATCTAGTAATGATGTTGTTTCTGTTAGCGCTTATGCTGCTGTTTTATTTCCAAGAGTTTGTAATCTAGACCAACGATATAATTATAGTGCGAGCGTTATGCTTGCGCTACAGGGACCTGAAAGTACTATCTATCAATTTCCAGTATCATTTTTGGAGTATTGTTCTTGGCAAGGTACTACATTAGGTGCATTTGATAATTATTCAACCGCAGTGCAAATGTATGGTGGGATAGTCTTTGATCAGATATTTAACAGTAATCCTACTAATCAATGTAACTCTATAACTCAGAACCCTGGTGCCACTAATAGTAATTCTGCTTTGCAGTGTAACATAAATGGCAATAATATAAAAATTAATTTACAAGAGTATTTTTCTAATTTTTACCAATCGCCAAGCGGTTGTTATATGTCAGGCGATGCTGGAACAGGCTTCACGGGTTATTGCATGCAAAATGGCTGGAGTTTTACCGTAGAAAGTGATTAGAAGTTACAATGTTGTAAGGAATCTGTCATAAATTTTTGCTTGTGCCATAAAAAATCTCATGTGCTGTTTTCCAGTTGTGGGTATTCTTCGGTAAATGATTAATTTTGTATAGCGCCAGTTGTAGTTCATCCTCGCTAACTAAACTAAAATCTGTTCTTTTAGGAAAGTATCGTCATATCATCTCATTGCCATGCTTAAATTACTCACATCAAATGGTCATTTCATGAGAGTTTATAATTTGACACTCTTTTCTAATGTTAATCTTTTTGCCATACTATCTCGCAAAGTACAACTGATAGTTTAATCGATTTCTTTGCATTTCGTACTTGAACTCAGGATTGAGCAACATCAAATTATTAAAGTAGTTTATTGCTCCTAACCTATTTAGTATATGGCAGTCGAGTTGTTAATGGTTTTGATTGAAGAATTCCCCTAATTTTAGATTCCTCATCATTTACGGTATATAATAATGTCCAACTATCTACCGAGGATAAATCACTAAAATAACAAACATTAGTTTCCCCAGCTGCATCTTTATAAGCATTTTCTTGCCCATTTAATAATTTGCAAAGGTAAGAGGATTGATTTGCTCCTGGATGATAATTTGGTAATTTAGCAATATCAGCGGATATCTTATCCATCGATGTTTTATCTAATTTCATTAAGTATGTTGCTGCTATGGTTGGCTTGGTAGATAAAGTATCAACTCCAACTATACTATTATTTAATTTGCACACATTGACTTCTGGACCAAAGAATACAAAGCTCTCAGTTTTATAGGTAGCTGCCATTGATTCAATTGCTCCATCGTGAGTAGTGCAATTTTGTGGACCAGTTATTTCACTAGCATATGTAATAGCGACAAAACCGCTAGTTAGCAATAACAATAATAATTTATTCATATTTCAGCTCCAATTTATTTAAGTTATTGGTTATAATTTGTTACCAACTGGCTCTCATCAATATCTTTCTTATTGTAATCTATTTTTTGAGCAATGCAGTATTATAATAGTTAATCTTTTTGTTAGAACATAAAAATGGAAACCTTTGCACTGAATTTGGAAACATTCAAAGTTTTAAAATTTTTAATCTATTAGATATAAATGAGTATTACATATTTAATTATTGTGATTTTTATGCTAGAATATACAAATTACTAAATTTGAAAGCCACACAAGCTATGTATGATGATATCTTATTCTTTGTAAGCGTTGTTGCATATGATAAATTCTCCGTAGCAGCAGAAAAGCTTGGTATTTCACAGTCGACCATCTCCCGCAAGATTGCTGCATTAGAGCAACAATTGAATTTTAAACTAATCAAACGCGATTCACGCAATCTGGAACTGACTGAATACGGTACAAATCTAGCTGCTGCATTTCATGAAATTGATGCAGAGGTAGAAGCTATGCTTTCGGGGGCACTACTAAAGAATAAGAGATACAACAACGTTATTAACATTTTACTTCCCGTTGGGATGGCAAATTATGGTTTTAGCCGAAGCTTGGTGACAATTAACGATAAGCTAGAAGGAATTGATCTGAATCTGACTTATTACGCAGGAACTGTTGATATAGATAAATATAATTATGATCTGGCAGTAGCTAGTCAGGCAAGTAAAAAAGAATATCATGCTGCAACTTTGATTTATAGTAGTAAAGTAATAATTGTTTGTTCACAAGAGTATATTCAGAAATATGGTTTGTGTTCCACGATCGAAGATTTATCCAATCATATGGTCGTCGGTAATGTCCGTGTGCTTGAAGAAAACATGATTCCACAACTCTTTCGTGAAAGTGATAGCGAAATAACGCAGCTATTAGTTGATTATAAACTTTACTTAAACAGTTTTATTGAGGCTAAAAATTTGGTAATGTCTGGTCTGGTAATCAGTGGTCTTTTAGAAGATGACGTTAAAGAGGAATTAAAAAGTGGTAAAATTGTCCGCGTTCTTCCTGATTATCATGTTGGTTATATGAACTATTACTTAGTATCCAAATTTAAGTCTGATGATGTACGCTATACAACCGTTTTGGAGTTATTGGAAGATTCTTTTAAGAAGTATTAATATGTTGGATGATATTTTATTATTTGTGAAGGTGGTTGAGGCTGGAAGTATTTTATCGGTAGAAAAAATGCTTAATATCTCTAAATCAACTATCTCTCGTCGGATTCAAACTTTGGAAGAGTCTTTAGGGGATTCTTTATTTAACCGAACGACACATGGCGTTGCTCTGACTATGCTGGGTCATAATCTATATGCTAGATTTAAGGGGTATGAATCCAAATTATCTGACATTCTTAGCTCCGTTAGTGGTGATTTGGGTGCAGTTACAGGACGTCTTAATGTGCTTTTGCCGTATGCTTTGTCAGACGATATCCTGTTGCCAAGGCTTAATGATTTTCTCACTCAGCACCCCAGATTACAACTAAATATTACGCATAGTGCAAATGTATTTAATATGCAAAAAGAACTATATGACATAGCAGTGATTAACTATCTACCTAAGCAGCAAAATCAGAAATTTAAACTAATTGCTTTTGATAAAGTTGTGGCAGTGTGTACACCAGAATACGTTGATAAACATGGACTATGGGATAATTTTGAAGATCATGCTAAGCATCTTATTGTTGGTAAACTTAACCCCGACGGTACTTTAGCAGCGGAAGCTCCGCTTTTTAATGAAATAACTGGCGAGGTTTACTATATCAAAATTAAGCCTAAAATTATTTATAACAATTTTGCTGAAGCTAAACGATTTGTTTTAAGTAATAACGGCATTGCAGCTTTGCCGTTGAGCACGATTAGCCATGAGCTAGATAATGGGAAACTTATTCGCCTATTTTCCGACTATCATGTAGGCATTCTAAGTTATCACTTGATGCGTAATATTGCTGAGACCGACTCACGCTATATTGTATTTATGCAATTTTTGCAAAAATGTCTGGCAGAGGCTGGTCTAGACCAAAAACCTACAAACCCAAAACAATGTTTTCATATTTAACTATTATCGTATTTTTCTGAGAGGCTTTTATGAGTAAGTTTAATGATTATACAGCGGTGGCAAAAGTATTACATTGGCTAATGGCAATTCTTATTATGGCGGAATTAGGTATTGCTTATTTGTTCTTGGCATCTGAGACTGCAATTTTGACACCCTTTCAAGGTGCTTTATATTATCTACATTTTAATATCGGATTCAGTATTCTGATTCTTTTTATTATTCGGGTATTTTGGCGCTTAACGCATAAAACGCCAGCCTATTCAGAATCATTTCATAAAGAAGAGATTAATTTTGTACATTATGGACATATAGCGTTGTACGTTTTGATCGGCTATATGGTTTTGACAGGTATCTTAAGATACAATATTCACTCTGGCGACTTTCACTATTTTGATATTATTACTATTCCTGCGATAATTCATACACATAATCAGACACTTTATTCAATAATTGCAATTAGCCATAACCTATGTGGAACATTGCTTTGCGCGATGGTTGCTGTTCATATAGCAATGGCGGTGAGACATCATCTTATTGATAAAAATGATATTATGTTTCGCATGTTACCGCGGTTTTTTCGTAAAGATTAAACTAATAGAATAAGTGATTTTATTGCACGTAAATTTTAGTAAATGTTTTTATTTACCCTAGCTAACTAGAGTGAGCTGCCTAGCTAGGGTTTTTATTTGATTTGTAAAGAATTAGCCCGTTTTTGTATAAATAGCTCTGTTTTTAATTTGATATGTATAATCCAAGTTAAGTTGCGCTACAAATTCCCCTTCATGGCAAATCAGCAAATAAGCACCAGGATAATTGTTTAAAACGGTTAACACATGCTGCTTGGTTTCAATATCCAAATTATTGGTGATTTCATCCAACAATAATAAAACTGGTGGATTGGCGGCAATGGTTGCTAGCGATAAGCGAACTAATTCGCCACCTGATAGATACTTGCAAGGAATCAAAACTTCTTCATTCTTCCGTAATAAAAAACTATTTAGGTGATTGCGGATTTCTGCCGTTGTCCATTGCGGTGCTGTATCTGCAATAATTTCTACTGCCGATAATTCCGGAGCTAAATTCGCATAATGTTGATCGAGATAACCAATTTTGCTTAGTTCTGGTGTAATAATTTCACCTGTGATAATTAAGCCTTTATCACGTAGCAAGGCCTTAAACAAACTTGATTTACCACTGCCATTTGCACCCAACAGTACAATTTTGTCACTTCCACTAATTTGTAAATTTACATTTTGGAGGAGTGGTTTATCTTGTTCATAAGCAATAGATACTTGGCTGAGCTGAACAATACTCCGTTTACCGGGATGATGAGGTAGGTTAAATTGCGGGATTATTTCTTCATGGACAAAAATGTCTGCCAACTGTCTACCAATATCCTCTCTTTGTTCACGCATTTGGCGTTGTTTTTGTCCAGCCGTCATTTCGCCACGACGAGCTTTTGCCTGTGAGGTAATTGTTGGCCATTTGCGGTTAACAATGCTTTTTTCACCTTGTTTGCGGCTATTTTTGGCACGCTGTTGCTCTTGCATCAAGTTTTGGTGGCTAGTACGTTGCTGTTGTTTGAGTTCGGCAACTTGCATGAGTAAGTGTTGTTGCTTCAATTGCTGTTCATCAAGATAGTCACTATATTTACCGTTAAAAACCGTAACTCTTCCATGATTAATATGCCATAACGTATCGACACAGTTATTGAGCAGCTCTAAATCATGGCTCACCATAATTAAACTACCACTAAAATGGTGCAATAGTTTAATCAGACTTTTGCGATTGTGTTGATCAAGATGATTGGTTGGCTCATCCAGAAGCAATACATCAGGATAACTGGCTAAAGCTCGGCTAAGATTGCCATTAAAGCGTTCACCACCACTTTGTGTGCTGTCGTTGTCACTAAGTTGCGGCACATAGGCAAGCTGCAAACCGCTTTGGAGCTGTACTGCATTATCGTGTATCTCTTGAGCGAGTATTTTGAGTAATGATGATTTGCCACTTCCATTGTGCCCGATAATTGCGATACGTTCGTGAGCATAGATATTTTGGCTAAAATCAGCAATTAGTTCTTTAGCGCCAAATTGAAGATTAAGCTCATTGATGGTAATTATTTTCTGCATAATTAATCCTTCTGCAATAGAAATGACTATTGCAAAGTAATGCCATCTTCATCGCATATATTTATATACTACACCAAGTTAGTGTATATATGTAGCAATTGATAATAGCGAAAACGAATGACTATAATAATTTAAGTAAAATGAGAGATCGGTGACTTTAATTTCACCAAGTGGGTATCAAATCGTTATTAAACGTTTGAAATTAGTTGAATGTAGCGGTGTTCAATGTAGCACCTGTATAAAAAGATTGAGAGAACAGTATTGTAGCGTGTCCTATCATTGATTGTCAACTGACTGAATTTACTCTGACTTTGCTGTAGTTAAATCAGTTATACTTATGCACGATAAATTTATAAGAGGGTTTACGATGTCTACACAAGATTTATATTTTATGAACGAGGCCATTAATGAAGCTAAATTGGGTGCCGCCCAGGGTGGGATTCCAATTGGTAGTATTTTAGTCATTGATGGCAAAATTGTTGGGCGCGGGCATAACCAGCGGATTCAGCAGGGAGATCCGATTTTACATGGAGAAATGGACTGTCTTAAGAATGCAGGTAGGCTTAGCGCCAGCGACTATGCTCGGGCGACGATTTATTCAACATTATCACCATGTGATATGTGTAGCGGTGCTATTTTACTATATAAAATCCCACGAGTGGTGATGGCAGAAAATGAGACATTTAAAGGGGCGGAAGATTATATGCGTAGCCGTGGGCTGGAGGTGGTTAATCTTGATTTGGATGAAGCCAAGCAATTAATGCGTGACTTCATTGCAAAAAATCCTGCAATCTGGAATGAGGACATTGCTGAATAACACGGAGTTTAGAAAATTTAGCGTTCAGTACCCGCGACAGTCAAGCCGAAGCTTTGCATAACTTTGGCAACTTCAATCTCATTCAGCTCGTAATAATTACCACGTTTTAGGCGTGGTGGTAAATCAATCGGTCCAAAACGGGTTCGCATTAGACGGCTAACCGTTAGCTGAAAATGCTCAAACATGCGACGCACTTCGCGATTGCGACCTTCTAGCAATAACACTTTATACCAGTGATTTTTGGCATCGCTATCCTGAATCTCCATCTTGATTAAATCTTTAAAACTGGCTTTACCATCTTCTAGCATGATTCCGCTTTTTAATTCTTTAATCTGCTCGGAAGTTAGCGGATCACCATAGATACGTACGGCATACTCGCGCTCGACTTCATAACGGGGATGCATAAAACGATTAGCTAATTCACCAGAAGTTGTGAAAATCAATAAACCGCTAGTATTATAATCCAGCCGTCCGATTGCCAAAAAACGGCGGTTATTCAGGAGTGGAATCCGATCATAAACAGTATCACGT
>SSGY01000002.1 GCA_008017145.1 Neisseriales bacterium | reverse complement strand
TGTCTTATTTTTTGCTGGTTTGCCGTGGAAAGTAATGATCATTAGTTTGGTATCTATTGTAGCATCTAGTCCACTGATCTGGGGATTACTTAAAGACTACCAGAAGCATCGGATTTTAACTTTGATTGACCCACAGTCGGATCCTTTGGGTAAAGGTTACCATATTATTCAAGGGGTAATTGCGATTGGGTCTGGTGGTTTGCATGGTCAAGGATACTTGCATGGTAGCCAAGTTCATTTGAATTTTATTCCTGAGAAACATACTGATTTTGTGGTGACGGTATTGGCTGAGGAATTTGGTTATATTGGTGTTGCAGTTATCTTAGCTCTTTATCTCCTGATTGCGCTGCGTGGTTTACGGATAACTCGCCTAGCACAAGATCGCTTTTCGCAAACGATGGCTGGTAGTATTACCTTATCCTTTATCTTATATGTTTTGATTAATATGGGAATGGTAAGCGGAATTTTCCCCGTGGTTGGTGTGCCATTGCCGCTGGTTAGTTATGGCGGTACTGCCACGATTGTACTTATGATTGGTTTTGGGATCTTATTGTCAATAGATCATCGTAGGCGCTATCACCCACTCAAGTAATTCTTCTCTTAGGATGATAAACCAGCTGCTTGGGTATAGCTGTGCATTGCCAACTGAAGATCGTCCCATGCATCTTTTTTAGCACTCGGTGTACGTAATAAGTACGATGGGTGGTAAGTTGCAATCAATGGAATGCCCTGATAATGATGGACTTTTCCACGTAGTTTACCAACGGCTAGTTCAGTATCTAATAGAGTCTGCACTGCATATCGTCCAAGTGTAATAATCATTTGTGGGTTAACTAATTTAATTTGTTGTAATAAATAATTTTTACACGAGCTTATTTCTTCTGGTTCTGGGTTGCGATTGCGTGGCGGGCGACACTTAATCACGTTGGAAATATAAACATCCTGTTCGGTATCTAATTTCATAGCTGCAATCATTTTATCTAATAGCTGCCCCGACGCTCCGACAAATGGGCGTCCTTGCAAATCCTCCTGTTCACCAGGACCCTCTCCAATAAACATCCACCGAGCACTGCGATTTCCGCGTTCCAAAACGGTCTGGGTGCGATTTTCACAAAGTTTGCAGTTTTCACAAATGCTTACTTTGTGAGCTAGTTGTTCCCAATTTATATTTTCGAGTGTATTTACTAGCTGTGCTGTTGCTACTAGTTGAGTATCTTGGTTCTGTCTTGGTTCTTGTAGCTGAGGCTTAGCTGATACTACGGCGGATATTGGCGTTAATTGGATTGATGATGGCGTAATTATGGGGGTTGCGGCAATTTCTGATGATCGTATTTGTGGGGTAGAGTTTAATATGCTTTGCTGACGAAGCTGTGGTAGTGGAATAGCTGCATTTTGGCATAATCGAGTTAATTTAGTCGTGTCAACTTGCCATAAATTGCCAATTAACAGATCTAAAGTATTTTTTTGCATATCCCATCTTCCTATTACATCACGCGGTATTGACGTTATTATACTATAGCTAGATATAAGTTCTGATTTATGATTGTGCGTGGTTTGGGTTTGAGGCTATAATAAGGGGTTATCATATCAAGAGAATTTTTGTAAATTTACACGCTATAATTTAGCCGTTGGGTTTTATTAAATAATGCCCCAACTCAACGGGTCTGAGTAGTAACAAGTCAGCATAAATTTTTTTGAGTTGCTGCAACAGCGAATAATCTCAAATCTGGAGCAATTAAATCTTAGGCGCGTAGTTAGTCTGGAAGTTTTACCATAGGTAAAGATGAGCAAAGAAATTTTAATTAAAAGTAAAAAACGTGTACAGAAGCACGGCGAAGTGTTTACTCCATCATGGATGGTAGAAAAAATGCTTGATGTTGACGATATAAAAAAGTGTTGTGAAAATTTGACTGCTACATTTCTTGAGCCATCAGTAGGGGAAGGTGCTTTTTTAACTGCAATACTAAGGCGTAAGCTTAACATGGTAGCAGAGATGTATTCTGCAGATATAAATCAATTTGAAAGTTTTTCGCTTTATGCTTTATCAACATTATATGGAATTGAACTCTTAGATGATAATGTCCAAATGTGTGTAATGAATTTATATCAAGAATATTATGAATGTTATTTTACTATTGCGCAGAAGTTTAATATTAAACTAAAGAAAAAAGTACTAGATAGTGCCAAGTGTATTATAAAATCAAATATCCGACAAGGTAATTTTTTAACTCAATTAACTGCAAGTGGTGATATGATTGTATTTTGTGAATGGAAAATGGCAAAACGTATGACCAAGCAAACCAAAAATATTGCTGTAAGCCGTACTGAATATACACTGCAAGATATTTATAGTAAAGAAGAAAATAAAATTGGTACACTGGTGAATAAAATACGACCATTAATAAATAATCAACAGTCATTATTTGACTGTGATGAACAATTAGTTATTAAACCTGATAAATATCGTTATGTAACTGTTAAGATTACTGAAATATATAAAGAAGAAATGGAAAGATATGAGTAATGTAGTAACCTATCAAGCATTTGAACGAAAAATAATCTACGCTTTTAGCGTTCCAAATAAAGATGGGAGATTAGCATATTATGATGGTCTTGAAAAAATTGGTGATGCTTCTATATCTGATTTCAAAATTGATGCTAGGGATAATAGTGATGACTTAAAAGAAGTCGCCCGTAAGCGGATTAAACAATATGCAGGAACTTCAGGGTTACCATATCAAATAGATATTTCCCGACTGGCGGTGACTAAAACTAATAAAATTTTTCGAGATCATGATGTTCATGAAGTTTTGCGACGCTCAGGTATTCCAAAAGAAGATTTGGGTGATGCTAATGAATGGTATCGTACAGATGTTAAAACGATTATTAAAGCAATTGAAGCAGTGGAGGAGGGAAAGTCATCTATCTATGCTAAAACTACAGAAGACAAAACCCAAAATATACAATTTCGTCCTGAACAAGACAAAGCAATAAAAGAAACTATTGATACATTTAAGAAAAAAGATAAAATGCTGTGGAATGCCAAAATGCGCTTTGGCAAAACTCTATCTGCTTTGCAGATTGCGAAAAAGAACCAGTATAAAAAGACTTTGATTATTACCCATCGTCCAGTGGTATCTGACGGCTGGTTTGAGGATTTTCATAAAATTTTTACATTAGAAGATGGTTATGTCTTTGGTTCAAAAATCAAAGGTGAAAAAATCAAATATTTAGCGAATCAAGAAAAGCCATTTGTCTATTTTGCCAGCATGCAAGATTTGCGCGGATCTGAGCAAGTTGGCGGGAAACATGGGGATAAAAATAACGAAATTTTTGCCATAAAATGGGATTTTGTTATCATCGACGAAGCACATGAAGGTACACGTACTGAATTGGCACAAAATGTATTAGATAGTGTTAAATCAACTAAAGAGCATACTACAAAAATATTGGAATTATCTGGAACACCGTTTAATATCCTTGATGACTATGGCGAAGAGCAAGTTTTTACTTGGGATTATGTTATGGAACAAGAGGCAAAACAGCAGTGGTCTATAGAACGCCCTGATGAACCTAATCCATATCAATCCCTTCCTAAAGTGAATATGTACACTTTTGAACTACAAAAAAAATTTTCTGAAGCCAATTTTATTAGCACTGAAGATAAGGCATTTAACTTTATGGAGTTTTTTCGGGTAAATAATGAGGGTGAATTTATCTATGAAGAAAAAGTAAACGTATTTTTAGACGAAATAAGCAAATCAAATAGCAAAACAAATTATCCATTTTCAACCGAAGATTTTCGTAATCAATTACGCCATACTTTATGGCTTTTACCAAGCGTTGCGAGTTGTAAGGCAATGAAAGAATTACTTGAGCAGCACCCAATCTTTAAAACAAATTATACAGTGATAAATGTAGTGGACGATGGACATGAAGACGGAGCAAGTAAAACTGACCTTGAGCGAGTGCGTAAGGCGATCACTACTGATCCAGCGGAAACCAAAACAATTACGCTTACTGTGCGGAAGCTGACTACAGGTGTGAATGTACCAGAATGGGCAGGAGTGGTATTTTTGAATAATACCACATCACCAGCTAATTATTTGCAAGCTGCTTTTCGCGCACAAACCCCGTTTAGTGATAAAAAAATGGGTGAGAAAACCAATTGTTATATTTTTGATTTTGCGCCAGATCGTGCATTAACCATTATGACCGAAGCTGCAAAATTAAATTCTGGTGTTGGTAAGAAAAATACTACCGCACAAAAAGAGCAAATGGCAAAATTTATCAATTTCTTACCGATTATTGGTGAAACTGGTAATGGTATGCAAGTGTATAATGTTGATTCATTGCTTACCAAACTCAAACGAGTTTATGCTGAAAAAGCTGTGCGTACTGGCTTTGAAGATGATTCTCTATACAATGACCAACTCCTCACTTTAACTGATACCGATGTTAATGCTTTTAATAATCTAAAAGCGATTATCGGCAAAACGGACAAAGAAAAATTACCTAATAAGATTGATATAAATAATCAAGGTCTATCCGACGAAGAATACGAACAAGCAGAAAAAGCCAAAGCTAAACCCAAAAAAGAACGTTCCCCTGAAGAACAGGACGCAATTGATAAACTAAGCGAAGCGAAGAAAAATCGTAAAACTATGATTTCCATTTTGCGCGGGATTTCGGTACGGATTCCGCTGATGATATACGGGATGGATTTGGATATTGATAAAGATATTAAAATTAAAAATTTTGCTAATCAGATAGATGATACCTCATGGAAAGAGTTTATGCCTAAAGGCGTAACTAAAGAGTTATTTAATCAGTTCTCTAAATATTACGATGGGGACGTATTTATCGAAGCGGGGAAAATTATTCGTAATCGTGCAAAATCATATGATGAGCTGGACTATATCAAACGAGCAGAGAAAATTGCTGAACTATTTGCTACATTCAAAAATCCAGATAAAGAAACGGTACTTACTCCGTGGCGAGTGGTAAATCTGCAATTGGCAAAAACAATAGGTGGACTGAATTATTATGATAATGAATTTAGTTATATGAGAGATGAGGGCAAAGAGCTACGCCATTGGGTAGAAATGGAAAATACAGGGGAGATATTTAGCAAGGGTAGCAAAATATTGGATATGGAAACCAAAACTGGTTTATATTCACTCTATGCTGCTGCCTCACTTTTTTATCAACGGTGCAATAAATGGAAAGACGAACATCAGGGTGAGTACAATTTTAAACGTAGGAGCTGGGAAATACCACAGCAACTAAATGAAGAAAAACTAATCGGCGATATTCTACAAAATAATATTTATTTTCTTGCCAATACGCCGATGGCAAAAACCATTGCACGCCGTACTTTAGCTGGCTATAAGGATTGGCAGCTCAATATGTTGTACATAGAAGATTTGAGTAAAAAGTTAAAATTTAGTATTAATGAAACAGCAAAAGAAATAACAGAAGGGTTTGGGCAAATGAAATTTGATGTAATAATTGGAAATCCACCGTACCAAGAAGAAAATACAGCTCGTAATCGGGATGATGCTATTTATCCTTATTTTATGGAAGAAGCATACAAACTTGCTGATATAGTAAGCTTTATTACTCCTGCACGTTTTTTGTCGAATGTAGGTTCAACATCGTCATCCTGGAATGAAAAAATGCTTTCTGATGAACATTTGAAGATTGCATATTATACTCAAAACAGTGCGGATGTTTTCCCCAATACAGATATAAAAAGTGGAGTTGTGGTAACATATTATGATAAAAATCAGAACTTTGGAGCAATTGGAACATTTATTTCTTTTGTCGAGTTAAACTCTATTTTACATAAAGTTAATCCAAGCTGTGAGTTTGGAAATATTATGTATGTGCAGAATAAATTTAATCTTGATGAACTTTATAAAGACTTTCCGCTATTTAAAGATAGATTAGGAAGTAATGGAAAAGAACGTCGGCTTGTTTCATCTATTTTTGATACTTTGCCAGAGGTGTTTTTTGATGAGAAACAATCAGAAGGACAAATACAAATTTATGGACGACAAAATAATGAAAGGGTGTTTAAGTGGGTTGACGGTAAATATATAGAAAAACATAAAAATATAGATAAATATAAAGTATTTGTACCCGCGGCAAATGGTAGTGGTGCAATTGGCGAAGTATTGAGCACCCCCCTAATCGGGGAACCCCTAATCGGGGAACCCCTAATCGGGCATACTCAAACATTTATTTCATTAGGATCATTTGATACAAAGAATGAGGCCACCGCACTATATAAGTACTTAAAAACAAAATTTGCACGTGCAATGCTTGGTATAAAGAAAACAACACAAAATAACAAGACTGCTGAAACATGGTCAAAAGTTCCTATCCAAGATTTTACCGCCAACTCCGATATTGAATGGAGTAAATCTATTCCTGAAATAGATAAGCAACTCTACAAAAAATATGGGCTTGATGTCAAAGAAATCGCCTTTATCGAAGAAAAAGTCCGCGCAATGGAGTGATTTTGAATCCCAATAATTGGCAAGTCTCGCTGATTATTGGGATACAAAAAATTGTAAATATAGCCTTCGTTTATGATTCTAGATCGTTTGAGTTTGAGGATGTAATAAGGTAAATAATCAACTAATTGTATACTACGAGTATAGATAGTTTTTTAATCTAAAGGAGTCGCGGTGAATTTCTATAACTTAATCAAAGAGCACAAGCTAGGTGGTTTATTATTAAGCGGTAATTTTGGCTTAGAAAAAGAAAATGTTCGCACCGATATGGGTGGGAATTTGGCGTTAACCCCTCATCCTGAAGTCTTTGGTGACAAAGCCAAGCATCCATACATTACCACTGATTTTGCTGAGTCTCAGGTTGAGATGGTAACACCACCATTTGATTCACCTGCCGCGGCGCTAAAATTTATGGAAGCGTTGCATGATTTGGTCTCGCTAGAACTAAAGGATGAAGTTTTATGGCCGTACTCACTGCCACCACGCTTGCCCGATGATGATAATTTAATTAAAGAAGCCCAGTTTGAAGATCCAGAAATTACGGAGTATCGCGAGTATTTGGCGCACAAATACGGTAAACGTAAACAGCTTCTATCAGGAGTGCATTTTAATTTTTCTTTTAGCGATAAGTTTTTAAAGCTAATGTACTGTGCTAATCCGGATAATCTATCTTTTCGTGAGTTTCGTGATCAGGTTTATCTTAAAGTCGCTCGCTATTATTTAAAATTTTGCTGGTTAGTGATCTATTTGACTGGTGCTAATTCAGTTGCGCATGAATCTTATATTGCGTGTAGTAAACGCGAAAAACAAAAATTAACCGAAGATAGCTATAATTTTAAAGGGGCGAGCTCTTTTCGTAATGGCGTAAGTGGTTATCGTAATTTAGAACATTTTTATGTATCCTATAACTCACTTTATGATTATATCGCGGATATTAAACAGGCAATTGCCGATGGGCATATTATTGCAGCTAAGGAGTATTATTCTCAATTGCGTCTCAAAGGCTCGACTAAAAGTGGTGTTTTGGATGATTTATACAATAACGGAATTAACTATGTCGAGATAAGAACCTTAGATTTAAATCCTTTAACTAAAGTTGGTATTACGCAAGATTCGCTGGACTTAATCCATTTGTTATTAGTTTATTCTCTGGCGGCACCTGATTTTTGGATGAGCGATGAAGAATATCGCTTGGCAAATGAGAATCAAATTTTGGCCGCGGATTCAGATCGTGCAGAAGAAATTCGCTTGCATTTTTCGAGTAGCGAAACACGTAATCTAAAAGAACGTGGAGTTGAGGTTCTGGACGAAGTTTATTCTACTTTGCATTCTTTAGGTGTGGCAGAAGATAGCCTTGCCGTATTGAAGCGCTATAAAGAAATTTTGATTGCGGATAAAGCTAGCTATGCCTGTCAAGTAGTAAAATCAGTAGTAAAGCATGGTTATAGTGATTACTTTATGACACAGGCTACTAATTACTTGGAGCTAAGTAAACAAACTTACTATAAATTTTGCGGCTTTGAGGATTTGGAGTTATCAACGCAGATTTTACTTAAAGAATCGATTAAGCGCGGGATAAAATTTAATTTTCTTGATCGGCAAGATAATTTTATTGAACTAAGTAATAATGGTAATCGCCAAATTGTGAAGCAAGCGACCAAAACTTCATTGGATAATTATGCGACAATTTTGGCAATGGAAAATAAAGTTGTAACTAAAGAGTTAGTTGCGCGAACTAAGGTGGTTGTTCCCAGTGGTGAGAGTTATTCTGATATGCAAGCCGCTATGACTGATTATCCGTTATTTTGTAATAAAGCTATTGTTATTAAACCAAATTCGACTAATTATGGTTTGGGTATCACGATATTTAAAGCGGGGTTTGAACTAGCTGAATACCAGCGTGGGTTAGAGATAGCCTTTGCTCATGATCGTAAAGTTTTAGTTGAAGATTTTGTGGCGGGCAAAGAATATCGTTTCTTTGTGATTGAAGGGCAAACCGTTGCGATACTTCATCGTGAACCAGCAAATGTAGTTGGTGATGGCGTGAAAAATATCCGTGAGTTGGTTACAGCTAAAAATCAAGACCCATTGCGTGGATTTGGTTATGTTACACCACTGGAGAAAATTCGGCTTGGTGAAGCTGAGGCAATGTTTTTAGCGCAGCAAAAATTTGATTTTGAAACTATACCGAGTGCAGGACAAAAAATCTATCTACGGGAGAATTCGAATATCTCAACTGGAGGAGATTCTTTAGATTTTACCGATGTAATGCCTAAGGCCTATAAGCGGATTGCAGTAAAAGCAGCGGCTAGCGTGGGAGCTTTAATTTGTGGTGTCGATATGATGATCCGCGATATTAAAAATCCTTATCCAGAAAATAATTATGCCGTGATTGAATTAAACTTTAATCCTGCGATTCATATTCATACCTATCCATATCAGGGTAAAGATCGTAAAATTGCGAAACGAATTTTGAAAGCATTGCGGTTAATTAGTTAGTTAGACATCATTTTAGTCTCATTGACTGAGTAATTAGCGGAGGATTTTTTTACTTTCCCAGTCAATAATCGTGGAGGGCTTTTTCGCGAAATTAGTTGTTCCCGAGAGTACCATTACTTGTCTGCCAAATTGGCGGACACATTCGCGATAGGTTTTGATTGATTGATGTCCTGATTTATTGGCAGAGGTTGAAACCAATGGCATATTCAATGAGGTAGTTAGCTGTTTAACCAATTTATGGCGTGTAACTCGCACTGCTATTTTGCGGTGTGATCCAATTAGATTACGCGGAACTTGGTGGCTAACTGGCAGAATAATACTATAAAATCCGGGCCAATACTGTGTAAGCTGTAATTTGTCAGTTGGATTTAATGATTTGATGACTTTTTGTAGTTGGGTTACATTGCCCGCAATAACTATCATTCCTTTAGCCTTATTCCGCCCTTTGAGTCGAATTATTTTACTAATGGCGGAATAGTTAAATGGGTCGCAACCAAATCCATAGCAGGATTCAGTTGGGTAGGCAATCACGCCACCACTACGTAAATGGCGCTTGATTTGTTTAAGTCTAGCTGGGCTGTAGTAGCGCATACTTTTTAATGTAGTCTTTGTGTTGGTTTACGATGAATTAACACATAAAATGCGCCAACCGCCACCAGTACGTATCCCCACATACTAATCAATGGTCCACTAAAACCAAATACTTTCCAGTTCACCATCGCGCATTCGGCAGTCCCACTTAAAATGGTATTAATAAATCCACTCAGTGGTATTTTTTTAAATAAAACATCTAAGGGCATACCACAAGAGGCTGGCCATTGATCTGGTGGTAAGCTTTGTAGCCATACATGGTGGTAAGCCGTTTTAACTCCAAATAATGCAATAGCAAGTAATAAGATTCCGTAAATGCGATTACCAAACCCTTTACAGTTATTAATCAATGCAATTAAACTGAATAGACCTAAAAACCCATAGATAATACGTTGAGCAATGCACAGTGGGCACGGTTGCGCTCCATTATAAATCTGAGAATAAAAGGCGTAGCCGATTGAGGATGCACAAAATATAAAAATTAGTGCGAATGTTAAACGTGGTGAAATTAAGCGAAATAAGTTTGTGAGCATATGGTATAACCCTTTACAATATCGTCATAATCTTTCTGCTTTTAGAGAGCAACAACGTGTTTAATGTTTGTTACACGATTTGCTGGTTGAAAAGTCAGTCTGAGTTCATATGATAAACAAGTAATTATAACCTATTTGGAGTGTTTATGCGTAGCGTGTTCTATATCTCAGATCAAACAGGTATTACAACCGAAAAGCTCGGAGCTGCATTATTAGGTAAGTTTCCTCAAATTGAATTTCGTAAAGAAAGTTTTCCTTTTGCCGATACTCCATCTAAAATAAGTCAGGCACTAATTCGGGTAAAAAATCGTTTTCTAACCGATGGTATGAAGCCAATTATTGTTTCAAGCGTTATTACGCCCAAACTGCGTAAGCTTTTGGATGTGGATTATGCTTTGACTCTTGATTTCTTTGATGCATTTATCGGAAAAATGGAGGCAGAATTAGGCTGTCAAGCAACACATGAAATCAGTAAAATTCATGGAATCGGCGATGAAGATAAATATAATCACAGGATTGATGCAATCCATTATTCATTGGATAATGATGATGGGGTAAGTAGCAGACATTATGATGAGGCAGATATTATTATAATCGGTGTTTCGCGGGTAGGTAAAACGCCGACTAGTATTTATTTATCAGTTAACTATGGAATTAAAGTTGCCAATTACCCGTTAGCGGAAGCAGATTTACAGACTGATCATTTACCTAAGGCACTGGTGCCGTACCATCATAAATTATTTGGTTTAAGTATTGAAGTAGAACGCTTGCATTCTATTAGGACTCACCGCTTACCGAATAGTAAATATGCGCAATTAAACACTTGTGTTAATGAGATTCAAGCTGCTGAACGCATAATGAATCATTGTGGCGTACCTTTTCTGAACACCAGTCATAAATCAATCGAAGAAATATCGGTGGCGATTATGCAGTTAGTTCGAATTAAACGCCAGTTTTAGTTAGTGATACTCTGCGTTTTGTATGGTGCTGGGGTATGGATAAAATAATACATTACATTTGTACCAAATAGTGTATAATCGCGGTCTTATTTTTTAAAATTCACACACTTGTGGTCAAAGGGTGTGGCGCGAGCCATCAAAATCCACGAGTGGCGGTATAACCCTTATTAAGGAAAATTTAATATGTCAGTTTCAATCAAAGAAATGTTAGAAGCCGGAGTTCACTTCGGTCACCAAACTAAATTCTGGAATCCTAAAATGAAGCCATTCATTTTCGGTTCTCGTAACAAAATCCACGTTATCAATTTAGATAAAACAGTGGTAATGTTTGACGAAGCGATCAAATTTGCTAAACAAACAATCAAAAACAAAGGTTTTATTTTGTTTGTTGGTGCTAAAGCTCAAGCTAGCGAAATTATTGCTGAAGAAGCAAAACGTTGCGGTATGCCATACGTTGATCACCGTTGGTTAGGTGGAATGATGACTAACTTTGAAACAGTTAAAAAATCAATCAAAAAATTAGAAGTTAAATCAGAACAATTAGCTCAAGAAAATTCTGGTCTATCTAAAAAAGAATTATTAGATATTTCTCGTGAAGTTGAAAAATTACAAAGAACTATTGGTGGAATCTCTGAAATGAAGGGTTTACCATCAGCAATGTTTGTAGTTGATACTGGTATGCATGATATCGCAATTCAAGAAGCGCAAAAATTAGGAATCCCTGTAATTGGTATCGTTGATACTAATAATGACCCATCAGGTGTTGATTATGTTATTCCTGGTAATGATGATTCTGCTCGTGCAATCAAACTTTACGCTTCAGCAATCGCTGATGCAATTTTGGCTGCTAAAAATGAAACAGTTACTGATTTAGCTAAAGCGGTAAAAGTTGAAATGGTTGAAGAAGCTGCCGAAGAAGCTAAAACTGTACGTCGTGTTAAAAAAGCTGACGGCGAAGTATCTGCTGAATAATTTTTCATAACCGTCTAACAGATGTTTTCTCTTAGACGGTTAACATCGAATACAAATAAACAGGAGTTTAAAATGGCAAATATTACTGCCGCTATGGTCGCACAATTACGTGAAATGACTGGCTTGGGAATGATGGAATGTAAACGCGCATTGGTTGAAGTTGATGGCGATATCAAAAAAGCAGAAGAGTTAATGCGAATTAAATCTGGTAATAAAGCATCAAAAATGGCTGGGCGTACTGCTGCCGAAGGTATTGTTGCAATTTCTATTACTGCTGATAAAAAATCTGGTGCGATAGTTGAAGTTAACTGCGAAACTGATTTCGTGGCTAAAGACGAAGGTTTTGTTAAATTTGCGAATGATATTGCTGCTGCTATAGTTGCAAATCCAAGTGCAACGATTGAAAATATTGCTGAAGTTAAATTAGCTTCAGGTGAAACAGTTGAAGAAGCGCGTAAAGCATTGATTGCTAAACTTGGTGAAAATATGACGGTACGCCGTTTTGTACGTAATACTACAAGTGGTGAATTAGCATCATATTTACACGGTGCTAAAATCGGGGTTTTAGTTGATGTTACTGCAGGTCAAGATCAATTAGGTAAAGATATTGCAATGCACATTGCAGCTGCAAAACCTAAAGCGTTGGATGCTAGTGGTGTTGATGCTGAATTAATCGAAACTGAACGTCGTGTAGCTATTGAACGTGCTAAAGAAAATGGTAAAACTGGCGATATGCTAGAAAAAATTGCTGAAGGAACAGTTAATAAATTCCTTAAAGAAGTTACGTTACTTAGTCAGGTATTTATTAAAGCCGATGATGGTAAACAAACTGTAGAGCAATTATTGAAATCAAAATCAGCTACTATCAATGGTTTTACGCTATTTGTAGTTGGTGAAGGTATTGAGAAAAAAGTTGTTGATTATGCGGCAGAAGTCGCAGCAGCAGCCAAAGTCTAAGTTATCCTTAAATGAAAAATCCTCCGCTACTGTGGGGGATTTTTTGTTATAATATTATAATATAGTTATTTTGTTTAGGAGTACTATTATGGAACATCCAATTATTTTTACAGACAATGCAGTCAGTAAAGTACGTGAATTAATCGAAGAAGAAGGTAATCCAGAATTAAAGTTAAGAGTGTTTATCACTGGTGGCGGTTGCTCTGGGTTTCAGTATGGGTTTACCTTTGATGAAATTTCTAACGAGGACGACTTTGTTGTCGACAAAGATGGTGTACAATTTTTGGTAGACACGATGTCATACCAATATTTAGTTGGTGCTGAGATTGATTATATTGATTCTTTTGAGGGTGCTCAGTTCACTATCAAAAATCCAAATGCACAAACTACTTGTGGTTGTGGTTCATCATTCTCGGTATAATTTATTATGTGGTTAAATTTTCGGACATGGGGTATTGTGCTTTCACTGTTGCCTTTGGTGGCTCATGCACTTACCCTTGATGATTTTACGCCAACTTTTTTGAGTTCGGATAAAAGCCATGAAAGTGCGAACACTGATCCCAAATTGGCGTTCAGTGTTCCGGACTCAGCTAAAAAAAGAAATGCCAGCAGTGGTACTATCTGGTATTGTAATAAAGTCAGTGGCTTGAATTGTGCACGCCAAAATTCAAGTGGCACAGTTCCGCAAAATTTTAAATCTGATGAAGCGCTGTCAACTGCGGCAGTAGCACCTACTACTGGTGGTAATGGACATTATTTCAATCGTAATCAAAATAGTTACGATCAGAATGCTATCAATAATTTTAATATTACTGATTCTAATCAAAGTACGTTACAGGCTTATGCGCCACAATTGAACAATAAATCAATGGAAGACACATTAAAAGAAAATGTAGCCATTCCGATTAAAGCAAATAATAATACAGATGTTAGTGTAGGTACGAATCAAATTAAATTTAATGTTACCTACTAATTTTTACTTTTTTGGAGTTTTAAAAAATTGAATTACTCATTATATAGCATGCTCTTGGTGGCATATTTATTGGGATCCTTGTCATTTGCTATAATTGTTAGCAAATTTATGAAAATGGATGATCCACGTAATTATGGTTCTAATAATGCTGGTGCAACCAATGTAATGCGTAGTGGTAACAAGAAAGCTGCAGCATTTACGTTGTTGGGTGATTTGCTCAAGGGCTTGATTGTTGTTTTAGTTGCCAGATTTTTAATGCGTGGAATTGATGGCGGTGATGCTATAGTTGGGATTTGTGGTGTCCTTGCAGTGATTGGACATATTTTTCCGATTTTCTTTAAATTTAAAGGTGGTAAAGGTGTTGCTACCGCAATTGGAGTTTTATTAGGATTTAGTCCTATTTTAGCTCTTTTGGTAGTTGTTAGCTGGTTTGTAGTGTTTAAATTTACGCGTGTTTCTTCTTTATCAGCAATTTTAGCAACTTTTTTGTCACCTTTATATGCCTATGTTTTATTTCAAAATACCTCTTATTTTGGTGCGACATTAATGATTGCTGTGATAGTTATTTTTAAACATCAGAGCAACATCGTGCGTTTAATTAAAGGTGAAGAAGCTAGTTTTAAAAGAAAAGAAAAAACTGAACACGCAAAGAGTAATTCTAATTCTAATTCAGATGAAGTGTAGTTGAGAATGGGGCAAAAATTAGTTCTTTTGGTGAATCTGGGTTCACCAGAGCAGTTATCTGTTGCTGCAATTCGAAAGTTTCTCCGCAGCTTTTTATCTGATAAGCGTGTTGTTGGTTTGCCTCGTTTATTGTGGTATCCGATTTTATATGGAATTATCTTACCATTAAGAAGTAAAAAATTACTCCATAAATATCAGCAAATTTGGCTTGAAAATGATTGTGCACCATTAATTCACTATACCAAAGAACAGGCAAGATTATTGCAAGAGCATTTACGGGCAACTGATGATACAGCACGCGTTGGCTATGCATTCTGTTATGGTGCTGAGGATATTAAGGCTCAGTTAGCTAAATACTTTGCAGAACAATCTATCAGCGAGCTAGTGGTAGTTCCACTTTATCCGCAATATTCAAGCTCAACCACGGCTGCGGTTTTTGATCAAATTAGTCACTACTACCAAAAATCATACTCGGTTCCAAAAATTAAATTTATTAATAGCTTTGCAGATCATCCTTTATATATTCAGGCATTAGCTAATCAGGTGCGTGAGCATTGGGCAGGTAATGGGCGAGGGGATAGATTGGTCGTTAGCTTTCATTCGCTACCAGTTAAATTAGTGGAAAATGGTGATAGTTACGTTGAAGAATGCAAACTCACCTATCAATTATTATGTCAAGCATTGGAATTAGAGCCAGAGGTAGAAGCTAAATTATGCTTTCAATCTAAATTTGGACGAGCAGAATGGGTTGGTCCTGCAACTGATGCGACGCTTAATGTTTTAGCTATGGCAGAAATAGCTACAGTTGATGTTATTTGTCCGGGCTTTGTTAGTGATTGTTTAGAGACACTGGAAGAAATAGCAATTCAAAATCGTAATTTATATATCAGTCGTGGTGGGCGTGAGCTACGTTATATACCATGTTTAAATGCCAGTAGCGAATTAACTATAATACTAAATAAAATTTTTCAAGAGGGTTAAGGTATGTGCGGAATAGTTGGTGGAGTTAGCGAGCGGAATGTTGTTTCAATAATTATTGAGGG
>SSGY01000139.1 GCA_008017145.1 Neisseriales bacterium | reverse complement strand
CATAGTAGGATTATTAGTACAAAATTGCTGATAGAGCTGTAGAGAATCATCTTGATCTTTGACAACCGTAGTTTTACGATGTTTATGCGAACCACCAACGCCAAATAAACTGTTTACAGAGCTAATAAAACCTGCATAACTACATTCAACACAGCAAACTAATACAACTACTAAAACCGATCTACGCATTCAGTTAATTTCCTTAAGCTATATGCTCGAAGTATTTGACTTTTGGACGTGCAAGAATTTAAAAAAGACGGCGCAGTGTAGATAAGGGCTACACTACATAGGGAATCTTTTTTGAAATCCAACAAGTCCAAGAGTCAAAGGCGATAAGTATAACTATTAACGACTTAACTTTTGTTCTAATGCAGAATAGTCATCCTGCATATTTTCAAAATACTTAATTGTTTTAAGACGTAGGTCATACGCGGCTGGTTCATCACAGACAATCAATGCTTTACGGTGATATTGTAATGCTGTAATCGGGCACATGCTGGATACTGCACCTTCAATCGCTTGATAAACTGCAGGAGCTTTAGCCAATCCTTTAACCATAATCACTACATCTTTAGCTTGCATAACCGTATCAATACCAATAGTTAACGCTAATTTCGGAGTTTTACTAATATCACCATCAAAGAAACGTGAGTTAGCAATAATAGTTGATAAATTAAGATCTTTACTGCGAGTTTTTGAAGCTAATGACGAACCTGGTTCGTTGAATGCCAGATGACCATCTTCACCTACACCACCAAGTTGCAGATGAATACCACCTAATTTAGCAATCTGCGCTTCATATTTTTCACATTCCGCATCTAAATCAGTAGCATTACCATCCAAGATATGAATATTGCTAGGTTCAATATCAATGTGATCAAAAAAATGATGATGCATATAATAATGATATGACTCAGGGTGATCCTCAGCCAAGCCAACATACTCATCCATATTAAACGTTGCAACATATTTAAAACTAACTTTGCCAGCTTTATTTAGTTCAATTAATTCACGATACATATCCAACGGAGTAGAACCTGTTGGTAAACCCAACACAAACAAGCGCTCAGCACTTGGGTTAAAGGCGTTAATTTTATCGGCAACATAATGTGCAGCCCATTTACCAATATTATGTTTTGAAATTAATAATCGCATAACAACTCCTTTAAGTTAAGTTTTGTAAGTATAATTGCTCTAATTCGTTCAATAATCGCTTGCTGGACACAGGATAGAGCGTTTTTAACTCCTGCGCAAAGAAAGAAACACGTAGTTCTTCTATTTTGTATCTAAAATCATAAAGTTCTCGCGTAACAATCTTGTTACGCGATTCTAATTCGTCGACATAATTATACCATTTATCATAAATCTGATTGACCTCATCTTCAAGAACTTGATCACGCTGAGACAGCTGAGAATACTTGTTCATCCTGAGTAAAATAGCTTGTAAATAACGCGGATAATTCTGCAGATTAGCAAAGCGTGTAAAAGACAAAAACTCTGGATAAATTAAGTCATCCAATTGAAGATTAATTGATTCTGCTAATGGATGTTTCGCTAACTTTAACTTTATTTCCTGATACAGTTTGGCAAGCGAAACTAAACAACTACTAAAACCCTGTAAACAAGGGCTAACTTGAGCGCGAATAGCAACAACCATTGCTTGAAACTCATCTGCGCTTAAAGCAGCAGCTTCAGCCATAACTTCGCTAATTGCCATATTTAAAACATAATTACTGCAACTTAACGTCAGTTCATCTTTAGTATAAACATTAATTAATGCCATTGAAATTTCAGCAAATCCAGCTAGCTTTTTACCCAAAAGATACTTTTGTTGCTCTTTAAGCTGCAGTTTAATTAGTTGTACTAAGCCACGATAACTACTGGTACGTGCTTTAGCTAATTCTGAGACCACGCCAAAACTTATCCCACCATCTTTCTCAACAATCAAACTATTATAACCAGTTAGCTCTTGTTTACTTGTGCCAAGTTTAACCTCCTGCAGTAGCTGCTGTAGTTCTGGTATATAGCCACTAATGTTACTAATTTGATGTTTAGAACTATGTTTAACTACTATCTCATTTAAGCGTGGAGTTAATTTAAGCTTAAGTTCGGCTAAATCATCACCAGAAGCGATAACTTTTTTATTATCAACAATTCTAAAATGACAGCGTAATGGAACTGGAAATTCTATTTTAAGTAAATCAGGGTAACTGAGCTTAATTTTTTTATATTGTTCGCTATAATTAATAAACTGTTGTAAAAAATTCTGTTCACTGTCGGCAAACTCTAAAAACTCGCTGATTGATTCCTGCTGTGGATTAAACTGCAGGCGTTGTGATTTAGGCAAAGCTTTGATTAGATAAGTTACCTTATCGCGAATCAAACCTGGCACTAGCCATTGAAATAAATTCTCATCAAGCAGAGTTAGTTTCGCCAAATCAATGATCGCAATTACACCATCTTCAGCACTACTATGATCAAACACATATTTTAATCTAATTTCTTGCTGCTGATTAATAATTGAATCAGGAAATAAATTAACCGTAGTAGTACTCGAATTAAGTCGCTCAATCATTGCCGCTAGGTTAATTTTAAGCTTAGCTTCATTGTGGATAAGAAACTGCTCTAAACTTGGTACATCAAATACATCTGCTGGTAACTGAGCATTATAGAACGTATAAAGCTCATCATCCATGATGGTTAGCGATGTACGTAACTTATCTTCCAACTTTTCCAGCTCACGGATAACTTGCTGGTTATGCTGCAAAAAAGCGTAATTTTTTAACATTTGATTCGCAGCTAAAGCTTCACGAATAAACACTTCACGCGCCAGCTCTGGATTAAGCGTACCAAGAGATACCTTCGTTTGACTAATTTGCAAGCCATAAAGTAACGCTGATTTAGTAGCTACAACTTCACCACGTTTTTTATCCCAATGTTCGTGACTATAGGTGTATTTATAGAGATGCCCAGCTACCTGATTTAGCCACTGTGGTTCAATAAAAGCGCTATTACGCGCATACAAACGTGAAGTTTCAACTAAATTGGCGGTTACCATCCACTTAGCACCATCAACAATCGCAGAGGGATGAATCAAGAACTTGCGCCCATTGGTGCTCAAATAATAATTTTCAACTATATCGCGTTGCCCGATATTTACGATAAATCCAGCCAATAAAGCAGTGTGTAGATTGGCATAACTCGCTGGAGTGCTATTTTCACGGTAGCCAAGTGCGGTTAATGACTCCTTTAATTGGCGGTGCAACTCATGCCATTCACGCAAACGCAGTAAGGAAACAAATTGTTTATGACAAACTTCCAAGAGTTTTTTATTAGATTTTTTATGTGTTAATTGCTCATGATACCAGCGCCAAAGATTGAGAATTTGCATAAATTCAGATTGTTTATCCGCCCAGAGAGCGTGACGTTCACGACTTAGCTGCTGCTGTTCCAAAGGAAATTCTCGTGGATCTTGAATCGCCAAAAAGGCAACTATTACCAGAGCTTCCGACAAACAGGCAAATTGCTCTGCCGCAGCAATTAAAACGCGCGCTAGCTGCACATCTACCGGAAGCTGAGCTAATTTGCGTCCAAGAGGCGTAATTTCATTCTCTTCACTAATCGCACCGACTTGGTACAAGGTACGAAATCCATCATTAAATGCTTTATTTTCTGGTTGGTCTAAAAATGGAAAACTCGCTGGATCACCCAAGTTTAAGCTGAGCAAGCGTAAAATAACATTCGCCAAATTACTCCGCAATAACTCTGGCTCAGTAAATTGTGGACGGAGGTTAAATTCTTGCTCGCTAAATAAGCGTACGCATAAACCATGACTCACCCGCCCAGCACGCCCAGCGCGTTGACGGCTTGATGCTTGCGAAATGGATTCAACCTGCAATTGCTCAACCCGATTGCGTAAACTGTAACGCTTAACCCGCGCAATACCGCTATCAATTACAAACTTAATTCCGGGAATAGTCAATGATGTTTCTGCTATATTAGTCGCTAAGATTATCTTCAAGCCTCCATCATTACTAAAAATTTTGGCTTGTTCTTCGTTATTTTGCCGTGAATATAGTGGTAATAAGGTACAATGTTTAAGATCAGTTTTGCGCAAATAATTGAGGCAATTTTTGATCTCACGCTCACCCGGCAAAAAGACTAAACCATTACCGCGCTCGACAGATAAAGCTGCATCAATTGCCTGATAGATCGCTTGATTAAGGTTGACATCGTCATCTTCTTCACTATAAGGTTGGTAAATAATATCCACCGGATAGGTTTTACCACTGACATTAACTAAAGGTGCACCAGCAAAAAAGCGTTGTAGTTTCTCATTCTCAATCGTTGCTGAGGTAATAATAATTTTTAAGTCAGGACGGCGTTTAACCAGTTGTTGTAAATAGCCTAGGATAAAATCGATGTTTAGACTACGCTCATGCACCTCATCAATAATTAATGCCGAATATTGCAAGAGTAATTTATCATTCTGAATTTCTTGTAATAATATCCCATCAGTCATTAATTTAAGCATCGTCGAATGACTAGTACGATCATGAAAACGCATTTTATAGCCAACCAGATTATTTTCATGATTCTGGCAGCCTAGTTCTTCTGCAATCCGCGTAGCCAAGGAACGCGCCGCAATTCGACGCGGTTGCGTATGCCCAATCAAACCATTAACCCCGTAGCCTAATTCAAGTAATACTTTGGGCAACTGTGTAGTTTTACCCGAACCAGTTTCACCACAGACAATAGTTACTTGATTAGTAGAAATTACTTGTTTAATGTTATTTACATCTTGGCTAACAGGTAATTCACCGGGATAATTAATCTTCGTCTTAGTTAATAAATCTTTACGTAACTGCAAATTAGCTAACTCATACTCAATAGATTGTACTAATTTCGCAAGCCTCGCTGGCTGTTTTTCTAAGCGTTGTAATTGATTCAGCCAATAGCGTTTATAAGTTGAATTAGTCTGTTCAATCAGACTAGTAAGTTCTAAATTATTCATATTCTCAATATATTAAAAAAGCTTCACAAAAGAGTGAAGCTCTAAAATTAAGTTTGTTGGCGCAACCAATCAACAATCTGTTGATCAAACTGCTCCATTAGTT
>SSGY01000181.1 GCA_008017145.1 Neisseriales bacterium | reverse complement strand
TTTATTCTGGTTGTTAGTACACATCTATGAGATTGTAAAAAACTGGGGCTGGGCGATTGTGTTATTGACTTTGTCAGTAAAAGTAGTTCTATATCCATTAACTCATGCGAGCTACAAATCAATGGCGCGGATGAAAGCTTTAGCACCTAAGATGGAAAAACTAAAAGCACAATATGGTGATGATAAAGCTAAGTTGCAACAAGCAATGATGGCAATGTATCGCGAAGAAAAAGTTAATCCAGTTGGTGGTTGTTTGCCAATGTTATTACAAATTCCAGTATTTATTGGTTTGTATTGGGCATTATTGGGTTCAGTTGAACTACGTCAAGCACATTTCTTATGGATTACCGATTTGAGTCGTCCCGATCCATATTATATTTTGCCAGTAATATTGGCAATTACGATGTTCTTGCAAACGTTCCTAAATCCTCCGGCAGCAGATCCGGTGCAAGCTAAGATGATGCGCATTATGCCACTGGCATTTAGTGTGATGTTCTTCTTCTTCCCAGCTGGTTTGGTGGTGTATTGGTTAGTGAATAATATCTTAACTATGTCACAACAATGGTATGTAAATAATCATACTAAGCTTAAGAAATAGTAATTATTAAATTTTAGTTAAAGCCCACAGCTCATTTGAGTTGCGGGTTTTTTTAGCGCAATTTTTTATGAACCAGCATTTTTTCTGTGGGTGGATATAATAACGCTTTATATGTTATTTACGGCAATTAGGGGTTGGACAAGAGTTCGCTCTATAAAGATCCTTACTGAAAGTTGCGACAATGTAGCTGTGATTGGTAGGTTAGCGGACTATTGGTATTAATAAGGCGCTTGGATAGCGATTACTGCTCCAAACGTAGCACTTACCAGCCGCGCTTTTTTCATATTCACCAATTTGATGAAACTTACCGTATTTCAGCAGCGGAACCCCTTGAATCACTAGCCGCAGCTCATCATCTTGGCGAAACAATGTTGCTGATGGTAATAAGCTAATCTCTACTTGTATAATTTCACCACTTGCGATGGCTTTTTGGCGATTAAAATCATGTTCAGGTTGATAAAATAGGCTATCTTTTCCATTAATTTCACTGAGCGATATTTTCATGAATCCCTTACTAACCACATCATTGGCAAAGCCATATGAGCCTTCAAAATTAACCTCCTCTCCATTATGAAATTTTTGTATCCCGATAAAGAGGTTGGCATCATCTATATTTTCTAGCGAGACAAATAATGTTAATTTCATCGGGCCAGTTACTCCGGTATCCTGCGGGAAAATATAGCTAAATTTTAAACTCTCTGTAGTGGTTAAAAATGACTCAAACTCAGTGTTACCATAATCATCTTTATCACTTAATATTGATTGCTCATGATTTAGACATAACTTAGTCCATTGTGTATCAACGATTGGCCATTGATGCTCATATCTAATTTTGTAAACATTGTCTCGAGATTCACGAACTTCAACTGTTACCTTGGGATGGCTTGGCATATCATTTTGTATGCCTTTCAAGAAATAATCAAAAAATTTTAACTGAAGCGCTTTTGCTTGTTCAGAATAAAAACTCGCCCATTTACCTGTGCGGTGAGTATAAAGCCATTTTTGTTGTGAAGCTATTTGCTCAAAAGCGCGAAAAGAACCACGAGTATGGAGTTGATGATCAGAAAAACTGGCACAGATCAATGCTGGTACTTTGATTTTATGTAAATCAGGAACCATTGATAAATAAAAATCATCGCGCAATGTGTGTTGACATTGCTGGTCACGAAAAACTGGACCAGATTTTTTCTTAACTCCGTGACTCCACATTAAGATAAAACCATCCTCACGAATACCACCTGGGCGAAACGCATCTTTATATGCATCACTAAATCCTTCCCAAGGGCAGATTGCACTGAGATGTGGTGGATTTAATGCGGCAACTTTATATTGGCTAATTGCCAGATATGAGACACCAAAGAGCGCTATTTTGCCACTTGACCACTCTTGAGCAGCGGACCATTCAATTACATCATAATAGTCTTGCGCTTCGGCATCATCGAGCATTTCTTGCGCATCATCAGATTTACCAAAACCACGTTTATCAATATTGACAATTACATAGCCTTGCTTGACCCAAAAATCTGGGTCAGGGGCTTCCCAGCTAGTCTCTTCAGAAAAAGCGATTTGTCCAGTTTGTCGAATTACCCGATATTGAAAAGGAACTTTTCCTTTTTGTGGTAGATTATCTTTACAATAAGGGTGTAGATTGAGTAATGTCGGAAATTTACCTGAAATTTTAGGCTTGTAAATATTGAGACTCAGTGTAACACCATCGCGCATAACAACTCTGACATCCCGCAATACTTCAATTTCAGGACTTAATTTATGAATTGTAAGTGGTGGCTTAATCAAGGCTTTAAGTTTTGCGAGTTTTTGAGTTACTGTACTTTGTTTTGTAACTGAGTTTTTAGTTAATTTAGCCATAATCTATTTTCCTATAGGGGGTAGCCAGAATTTTAATGGATCAAGCTACAAAATTTGACCGCTTATCTCAACATAATTGTACACTCAATCAACACCACTACTTACCTTATTATAACTAATGGCGCTACGACCTCACTTCAATTTGTCAAATTTTAGTGGTGCGATGCAAAATTCCTGTCACACTGTGGGACAATCGGTGGCAGGTCGCTCATATATAATACTGTATTGTAACTGATGTCGTTACAGTCTTATTTTAATTTGTCAAATTTTAGTGGTGTGCTGCAAAACCCCTATCATACTGCGGGCAACGGGTGGCGTGTTGCTCGTTGTAATAACAGGAATTGTTTATCGTTTTTCCACTTGTAGGTATTATAAAGAACATAAAGTAGATGCTACGATTGGACATAAAGAAGCAAATCAATCAAGCTGTAGAAATATTTACTACCAAAATAACATTGGATATCTGCAGGTAATCTGTAAAATTAATTCAGGTAGCCAATATATAAGCAGACCTAGCTAGTTATTGTTTTAACAGTGATTGCATAGATCTTGAGTACGTTAATATTGCGGTTTTTTTAGGTTGTGATTAAGTATTTATTTAATCAATTATAAGTATTTTTCTGGTGTTGCGAATAATGGATGTAATTCATGAATTAACACAAAGTAGATTGTTTTGTATTTTTGTCAGTATGTCTTTGGGATATGCAATTGGTGAAATTAAATTTAAAAAAATTGCTCTTGGAAGCACTATAGGTACTTTAATAGTCGCAATTATCTTAAGTTGTCTTGGTGGGTCATTAGACCCCAAAAGTGAACCAATTTACTTTTCAATTTTTCTATTTGCGATTGGCTATGACGGTGGAGAAAATATTATTCACATTTTTAACCGTACTGCGCTTAAAGCTGTTGCGCTTTCGATAGTAATGATGTTGGCTTCGCTGCTATCAATTCTCCTTGTTATGAAATTTTTACATCTTAGTAAAGGGATGGCCGTTGGAATTACAGCAGGAGCATTGACGCAATCAGCGATTATTGGTTCGGCAAATGATACGGTTATGAGCTTAACTAATTTGCCGCAATCATTTATTAATCAGTATAACCTTGATGTTACGGAGGGGTTCTCAATTAGTTACTTCTTTGGGGTGATTGGAGCAATTGTTTGGTGTTCTATGGTTATTGAACACTTATTCAAACGGAGTATTCGTGACGATGCTATAATGGTCAGCCATCTCATTGACGAGGCATATCCGCCAACATCTAGAGGTGTATCTCCAAAGCATACCATTTTTGTATTATGCAATGGTTTGATACTAGGTGTATTGCTCGGCTATATTCAAGTTAGAATGTTTGGAACAACGATAAAACTAGGTATCACTGGATGCTTAATATCTGGTTTGCTTTTTGGTTATATTAATCATAAACGACCTAACCGTCTGGTGATCAGTCAAGCACATACCAAATTTTTAAAGGATTTTGGGCTATCTGCTTTTATTGCGGCAATTGGTTTATCATCTGGAAGTAAAGTTATTCAAGGGATTATGCATAATGGACTTGATGTAATTATGGCAAGTATAATAATGACTATTTTACCGTTATTTATAGCTTCATTGGTTGCCTATTATGGATTGCAATATAAAAATATTGCTTTATTAGGTGGCGCGCTTGCTGGAGCTAGGACTGCTAGCCCTGCCTCTGGTGTTATTTTACACAAAGCTGGTAATAGTGTTCCAATGCAATCTTTTATGGTTCCTTTTATTTTATCTAGTATCTTTTTAACTTTTTTGGGACCTATAATTATATTATTTTTATAAACATATCTTGGATTGAATTAGTTTTATTCAATAACTAGTTTGGGAAATGGTGTTTAACTATGGAAATTAAACTTTTAAAAAATAAAATTTCACTTGATGATTTATTTACTTTCATTAAGGCTGTTGAAATTGGTTCTTACGTTTTAGCTGCCAAATATTTTGCAGTTAATAGCGCGACTATAAGTCGCAGGATATCCAATCTTGAATTGTCTTTGGGGCAAGTTAAATTAGTTGAGAAAACTAATAATTCTTTTTATCCTACGGAGCTTGGAAAACAGCTTATTGCTCTTGTGCTCTCTGATGCCAACTGTGATTTTAACCGTTTACTCCATAGCCTTCAGAACTTACCAACTACGGACAGATTGTTAAAAAAGAATTTATTGCTTGTCATCCCTCCTATTATTGGGCTTTTGACGGTTACCAAGTACCTTCATAAATTTTTCCTTGCTAATCCAAATATTAATTTAAATATTTGTTATCAAAATAAAGAGCCTGATTTGGTGGCGGATAATGTTGATATAGCAATAGTACTTTACTCCCCAGGTAAGCGTTTAAATCAGAAGTTCAAAAGAATTGGAGTTCTTTCTTCAAAATTATTTTGTACGCAACAATATATAAACAAATATGGCATACCTAAAACTCCACATGAGCTCATACAGCATAATTTTGTGGGGCTAATTTCTGATGACTTCAATATTTTAAAAAAAATAAAATTTACTCATGTTAAAACTGGTGAAATTTTAGAAGTTGACATGCCCAATCGCATAACTACCAATAGCACTCTAAATAATGCAGAGTTAATTAATTCTGGAGAAGTTATTGCAGGAGTTCTGGATATTCCTTTTATATTATCTCGGTATAATAATTTCATTGAAGTTCTTCCTGAATACACTCCTGAGCAATTCCCAATATATTTACTCAAGCACCCTTATCGCGAAGACAAATACATTGATTTATGTGCATCTTTTCTTGAAGAGTGCATTAGTGATGGTTTCTGGGGAAATAGATTGTTTACTTGATTTTTACTTAAAAAACCAGTTAGCAAAACTAACTGGAGAAGAGAGAAAGTAATTTAGGGATAAAAGTAGTTAGCTATATAAACAACGATTTACTAAATGATAAATTCAGCAAGTCAGCATTTTGGGCAATTATTGGTGGAATTCTATTGATTAGTCCACAATAAAATACTCTTGAAATTAGTTGATTTCTAGTATCAACATCAAGTTTTGGAAAGAGTTTTCTGCTAACTAATTTGGCTACGCCTGCTCTGCTTAGGTAAACCCCAATTGATTCTAGTATTTGAGAAATTTCTTTATCAACTTTGCCAATCACCATTAGAAAAATAATTAGCTCTTCAATTTCAGTGAAGAGAGTAGGGCCTTCTTTTTTGTCATTGACTAAAACCGCATTCTTATTTTTTAACGTATCAGACAGAATGCTAAAGTTAAAATTTAAAGGATTATTGTTCACTGTAGTATTAAAAAATAACCCTGAGACTTTAGCATCTGTTTTAATCGGTTTAACTTGGGTTTTGGCGATAATTAGCTTACAGTCTTGTGTATAATAGGTTGTATAGTTTGCTTCACTGACTTTTTCCGTAAGTATTGGTGCATTGATTCTATAGTATTCTTTCGCAAGATGTTGCACTGGGGTTTTTATATCTACTAATTTTTTGTCAAGTACAGAATTAGTTGTGCAGTCAACTGTTTCTAATAGTTTATTGCCAACAAATCTGAAGTTTAATTGATCATCACAAATTTGCATCGCAGAATCAATGTGCAATGCATTAAATATGTCTACAACTTGAACTATAGAAATATTGTTCATTATGACTCCCGCTAATATTTTTACTTGATGAAAGGATTATATAAGAGCGTATTAAGAGTTGTACATAGCAAAATATGCGGGCATTGACTGGATATTTTTGGGGGTGCACTAGAGAATAGCGCACACTTAAGCGGTAAAAGCCTGTTGCTAGTGGTGATGTCAAAATTGGTAATGAATTTATATCGTTATATTAATAATTGATGCTACACAGCAAGCTACGTAACGTTAGAATGTAACTTAAATCAAATCTGTTGTAACTCACTGTTTGTATTACTAAATAAACTTGAATCGATAAATTACAGTAATGCTAAAACAAAATTTAATGTAGCTAAATATTGTAGAAAACTTAACTATTAATTGGCACAATAAATCATGTATTAGCAATATATCAGGAGTATGTACTCAAGTTTTGTGGCATGGCGCAATTTATAGTTAGTGTATAATTCGTGTCTATATTGTTAAGAATAAGGATTAAGTTTATGTTACGCTTAGGTGTAAATATTGATCATGTAGCGACGCTTCGTAATGCCCGTGGAACGATTTACCCAAGTGTGGTTGAGGCGGCTTTGGTGGCAGAAAGTAATGGTGCAGATTTAATTACTTTACATTTACGGGAGGATCGTCGTCACATTAAAGATCAGGATGTGTTTGTACTAAGACAAACGCTCAAAACTGAAATGAATCTGGAAATGGCACTCACTCAGGAAATGCTTGAAATAGCTTTGCAAGTCAAACCAGATTATGTGTGTTTAGTACCAGAAAAACGCGCTGAAGTAACTACAGAGGGCGGTTTGGATGTTGTGGCTAATTTTGCTGCAATTCAGCAAGTTATTCAGATTCTACATAGTCAGGGTATTTGGGTTTCGCTCTTTATTGATGCTGATCGGCAGCAAATTATGGCAGCCAAACAAGCTGGAAGCTATGCGATAGAAATTCACACGGGTAAATATGCGGATAGTAACTCGATAGCTCAGCAACAAGAATTGATCAAGATTATTAAAATGGCGGAATTCGCCGATTCACTGGGGTTAATCGTAAATGCTGGACATGGACTGCATTATCACAATGTCTCAGCAATAGCTGCGATTCCACAACTGCATGAACTAAATATTGGACACGCACTGATTGCGCAAAGCTTATTTCATGGTTTAGCAAAAGCTGTCAGTGATATGAAACAATTAATGATACAGGCGCGTTAGGGATGGAATTTTTAAGTGTAGCATTAGGTGGAGCGGTTTTTGTTCTGGGTGTTATTGCTGGGATTGGTCCGCAAAATTTGAATACCATGACACATGCTATTCGGCGAAACCATGAATATGCAGTTGCCACAACTTGTTTTTTGGCGGATGCAGTACTGATTTTGCTCGGTGGCGTTGGTTTGGCTTTGACTGGTGCAAAGTGGTTTTTGCTTTTGATTAACGTGGTTGGTGTAATTTTTCTAAGTTACTATCTCTGGTTAAAAATCCGTGGATTAAATAAACCGCATGAAGTTAAGTTTGCAAATACCGTATTGGACAAAAAAACTGCGATTTTTAGAGCTTTGGCACTCACTTGGCTCAATCCATTGGTTTTTGTCGATACTATTATAGTGATCGGTGGCGCATCTACTCACTATTCGGGTAGCCAGCATTTTGCATTTATGATTGGTGCGTTACTTGGTGATTTTGTTTGGCTATTTGGTTTAACGCTTATTTCACGAACATATGCTGAGAAGTTAAATCGCCCTAGTGTATGGTTAGTAATTGATATTTCTACCATTATTTTGGTGGCGTACGTGTTGGTCAAAATGATTTCTTTCTTTTTGATTTGATTTTTAGACGATAGGATATAAAATAATTTATTCAATTGGACATGATATAGTTGAAAATCAGCGGATCGCTGAATTTATTGCACGTTTTGGTTATAAAGGGGTAAAACGCATGTTGACTCCCGCAGAATTATTGATTTACACAGAGCGCGGTGATAAAGTTAAATTTGTTGCCAAGCGCTTTGCGGCGAAGGAAGCTTTTGCTAAAGCGTGTAATACTGGCTTGCGTGCTCCAGTGCTGTTGTCAAATATCAGTGTACTGAATGATGAATTAGGTAAACCATATCTAGTCTTAGCGCCTGAATTAGAGCAATGGTTGTTGGCTCGTGAAATTAAGGCTTATCATCTCTCGCTTAGCGACGAGCGCAGCTTAAGTAGCGCGTTCGTCGTATTAGAGAGATAGTTTATTTAATTCCTGAGTATTTCAATAACGCATCAATCTGTGGCTCACGCCCCATAAATGCCACAAAATTTTCCATCATCGGACGAACTCCACCTTGGCTTAGTATGGTTCGTTGGAGCTGAGCACCAAGTTCAGATAATTTAGAACCGCTAACACCATCAAAAACACTAAATACATCGCAGGCTAAAACTTCCGCCCATTTATAACTATAATATCCTGCGGCATAGCCACCAGCAAAAATATGTGCAAAACTGTTGGCAAAGCGATTGTAGCTTGGCGGAATCAGTACCGCAATTTGTTCACGCACGCGATTTAACTCGGTCAAGTAATTATCCGTCGCAGGATTAAACGTACTATGCAATTGTAAATCATAGATGGAAAATTCAAGTTGGCGGAGCATTTGTAAGCCAGATTGATAATGGCGTGCCGCTAAAACTTTATCAAATAATTCTTGTGGTAATACTTCACCGCTATCAATATGCGCAGTAATCGTTTTTAAAATTGCATAATCCCAAGCAAAATATTCCATAAACTGCGATGGTAGCTCAACCGCATCCCATTCAACACCATTAATCCCAGAGATGCTTGAATTATCTACTACCGTCAGCAAATGATGGAGGGCATGTCCCATTTCATGAAATAAAGTCTGAACATCGTCAAAAGTCAACAGACTAGGTTTATCACCAACTGGTTTGGTAAAGTTACAAATCACATAAGCAATTGGCAAGTGTTTATCCTTGCTATCTATATTGCGGTCTTGCGCTGAATTCATCCACGCGCCAGGTTGTTTACCATCTCGTGCATAAAGGTCAAAATAAATATGTCCACTAACTTGTCCATTTTGAATTATGTCATAAGCACTAACATCAGAATGCCACACAGACATCTCTTTATTTAACACTAATTTAAGCGAATAAAGCTGCCCAATTAAATTAAAGAGCCCGCTAAATACTTTAGGTAGTGGGAAATATTGTTTTAATTCATTGCTTGAGTAACTATATTTGTGCTGCTGCAATTTTTCGCTGTAATAAGGAATATCCCAAGCAGATAGTTCGGTAATTCCATCAATTTGCAGAGCATAGGCTTTCAACTCTGCCAAATCTTGTTCGGCATATGGGCGCGATTTAATAGCTAATTGGTGTAAGAAATCCAATACTTGTGACGGAGTGTCTGCCATTTTATTAAATAATGACAGCTCTGCGTAATTGTTAAAGCCAAGTAATTGAGCTTTTTCTAAACGTAACGCTAAAATTTTACCAATTAATCCACCATTATCAAATTTTGCAGCGTTACTAAGCTCGCTGGCGCGAGTCACATATGCTTCATACAATTCTTCACGTAATTGGCGATTGCTGCAATACTGCATGATCGGTAAATAACTTGGCATATGTAGAGTTATTTTATAACCTTCTTGCTGCTCTTGTTCTGCCATTGCTTTATAAAGTGCCAAACTATCTTCGGGAACTCCGACTAATTCATCAATAGTAGCACTGCGGCTATAGCTATCGGTGGCATCCAATACATTATGTTCAAACTGGGTTGCTAACTCTGAAAGTTGATTTTGAATAGTCTTAAATTGTTGTTGTTGCTCAGATGGTAGAGTAATTCCACTTAATTTAAAATCACGCAATTCGTTATCAATTACTTTTTTCTGTTCCGTATTTAATTGTGAGTACTCTATGTCTTTAATTGTTTGGACGTGTTTGTAGAGCGCTTGATTTTGTCCTAAATTTACGTAAAGCTCAGTTAGTTTAGGTAAAAACTCTTCATGTAGGGTACGCAGTTCTGGACTATCCTTAACGCTTTGCAGATGTCCAACTAACCCCCATGCCTGATTGAGTGTGTAAAGTTGTGCTTGCAATGGCGCAATTATTTGTTGCCAGCTACTATTTTTCTGTGCTTCTAGCTGGGTGATTAATGCTTGAGTAGAATCTAATTGCTGATTAAGACTGGTTTTTAGATAACTAATATCAATTTGATTAAAAGGAATGAAATTTGTCATTTAGTGGCTCTCTGATTTGTGTTAATTAATAGGTGATTATCGCATATTTTATTGCTTGGTTTGTGTGTTATACTTATTCCATATTTGAGTATATATTTTAAATGGAGGGAAAGACATCATGAGAAATAAAGGATTAAGCTTTTTAGGGTTGTTGATTATAGTTGCTTTGGTGGCTGGTATTTACTATGGTTGGCAATTTGGCTATCAGAAAGTGGTAA
>SSGY01000206.1 GCA_008017145.1 Neisseriales bacterium | reverse complement strand
TCATTCTATTGCATTTGACCGTTATAATAAATTATTGCGCCCATATGTTGAAGCTAATCATGATCTTGGATTGTGGGTAAGTAAAATGTACTTTTTGCCAGATAATGTGTCAGAAGTAGACGTAGAATTAAGAATGAGTAAGATTAAAGAAAAATTACAAATAGCGTCAAATGCAATCAAATTGCCGGATTATGGTTCCAAGATTTTACACTTTTGAGGGGTTGGGTCAAAACACCCATATAGTCGTCATAATCTAAAATAAACATCTTTTGATATGGTCTACTAGGAACTTCACGAATATCTAGATATTTACTCTCCTCAATCATTATGGAAATAAATTCTATATCAATACATCGTTCTTCTTTTAATTTTTTAGCTTTTTCAATATCCCATTCTACTCTTTTTTTCATTGTGTTCTCCGCAAGATGGTGATATTGTATATTATATAATATACAATAGTCAATGCTGATAAACAAAAAAGCCGCTTAAAAAGCGGCCAAAAATACATGAATTTAGGTTTAATTTCTCTATTACTACCATAATAGCGAATTGCAACTACAATTGCAATTCGCGATTTTCAGGAAAAACATTGGACTATTTTTACAGAGTTTCCATTCAAATGTACATATGTTTTAACTGTACTTTACTGGAAGTTCATTGTAAACGTAGGGAGAACACCCATATTTGAGTCAAACATCTCACCTATTACACTAATTGATCTACGACTGTTAAATAATGTAACAGCAGGAATAAAAACATTGTCATTTATCCAACCAGAATATGGATAAGGGTAAGAATGGTTTACGAAACTACTAAAAATATAAATAAGGTAATTATTGCCATAATAAGCTGGACCAGAATAATAGTTCCAAGTTGTATCAACGCTACTTGAAATAGGAACATTAACAGAGTTATCACAAATCGGAACCATGCCATTCACGCTATTAACTAAAACTGGTACAGTAAATGCACATGCTGGAGCCAAGAAGAAATTATTATTTTTACCGTAGAAAGCTAGTGCAACTGGTAAATTTAATCCTTCAGATAAAGGGTGTACTAAATTAAAAATAAATCCAGCACTAACTCCATTTGGTTGTGATGTTCCATTAAAAGAAAGAACAACATCAGTGTAATTCTCGCCAATGAATACAGTTTGATTGTACGTAATATCAGTACTATAACCTGGTGCTGTCATTAACATATTGTTACTACCGTATTCAGGTACACCAGATACATCGCCAGCCGTCAAAGTCATTGGTACACCATTTCCATTCCCATTTATTTGAGTATTCAAGATAATCCCACTTTGGCTTGGCATGGAAATTGAAGCCTGCACACTAGGATCTGGTGTATAACCATTGTAATTACCATTAGAATCCCAAAACATTTCATTACCCATAAAATAACCATATGCACCATTAATAGCTCCACCAGAACCACCTCCAGAAGGTGTCATGGCTGGAGGAGGATTCCACCAACTACACATCAAGTAAGATGAGCTTTCATTATTCATTGGGTTATTTTGTATAGTTTGCGGATGCCAGAAATATAAATTACCTTGGCTTAAATTACAAGCTGCAATGTTATTAGTTACAGATTCAGATAATTTAAACTGTAAATTACTCTCAAGCATATAAGGTTGCAAAGATTGGTTTGGTAAATACAATGCTTGATTTATAGGGTTACCATCAACATCTGCAAAAATTGCTGGACAAGAATTAGCATTTAAACTCTTATTACTCACATTACCCTGAAACGAGAGGCTCTCAAATTGATTTAAACAATCAAGCGATCTTAATCCACCATATTGATAAAGTGCTCCACTATATGGTTGTGGCGTTGATTCATTAAGAGTACCCCAACCATTTGTTAGACTGCTACTTAAAATTAGCGATTGCGGAGAAGCTGTCTTTGCACCTAAGTTATTAACAAATGTTTGATTAAATTCTGCAATGCTTGATTCAGGATAAAGATTTACAGCATATCCATTAGATTCAACTGTAGCATACAATGTTTGACCTGTAACCAAAGAATGACTTGTTACAGTAGGGTTATCACTAACGATGTAATTAAGCATTGTTGTATACATAGCATTTAATCTTGCTGAATAAAGTTTCTGCAATTGTAATTGAGCATTATTATAGCTGTTGGTATTACTTACAAAATCAGCTGATTCACCCATAAGATTTAAACTAACATAATCGTAATAAGTATCGTTAAAACCACCAAGTGAGGAAATTGTGAATTCAGGCGTAGCATTTTGTGCATATGCCATATAGTTCATTTTATTTACTAGCCATTCAGCCATGTAAGCAGAATTCAAAGCGTAAGCAGATTGAATATAAACGCTCATTACAGTATTATTGTAATCATCAAGTATTCTGCTATAAGCTGAGCCATCTGTGTAAATTGAATTATAATCATTTAGATGAACTTTTAGATTATTGTAGATTGAATTATACGCTGTAATTAAAGGACTATTTGGATCAATTTGTACTTGTGCAAAACAGTTATCAGTACAAGAAGCAGGAATGTATGTTCCACTTAATGCATCTACAGAGTTTTGGAAATCTACAGATTGAGAAACAACTAAATCATCAACATTGTAACGCATATTGAGATAGTTAGCAGATGATTCGATTGTGTTACCTGTAGGACTAGAGTATCGTTTATTTAACAATCCTGATAACATAAATAATTGGTCAGTAAATGTTCTACTCTGATTAATTGGTAAAAACATACTCAACGCATTATTTAAAGTTTCTTGATTTGAATTGACTTGATTTAACGCAACTTGATAAGACAGATTGCGGAAATTGCTTTGAAGTGCTGTTACACTAGACTCAATTCCAGCAATTTGTGACTCTATCGCTATTATTTCATTTTGCATAATCAACTCATCTTGAACCAAACAGTTCTGCACCATAGATGCCGAATTATCTTGAGGGGCAAATAAGTTGTACAGATAAGAAACGCCACCAACACCACCTGATACTGCTGTAGCTGGAAGAGTTATAGCTGGAATAAGTGATGCAAAACCTGTTACAACACCTAAGGTTGAAAAAATATCGCTTGTTGCTGCATTAGCCGCTTGCCAACTCGAACTAATATTACTTGTTATATTCGCACAAGTAGTTACAGTAGAAGTAGCATTAAGGCTTTGGTTTTGAATATTCTTATTTTTTATTTTTATGGCTTGTTTTGCATAAAAATGTTTAGCATCAATAGCATCGTAGTCAATTATACCTTTGATAGCTTGTTTATTATATGGGGATGGTTTAAATACCTCTGCATCTGGAGGGTTACTACCACCAGAACTAGAAGATTCACCAGACCCACAACCTACTATTAGTGAGGATATTCCAATATATGTTAATATCTTTTTCATAAAAACCCTTCTATTTTGTATATATTACAAAAAATAATATCTTTCAGATTCATGTTTGCTAAAATTTTTATTAAAAACTTTCTATTCTATTATAGAAAAATAAAGTTTAAATGTACATTTAAGTAGACTTTATTGAGTTTTATATTTATCATTATAAAAACTACTTACATACTAATATTTTTGGTAGTTAAAAGCCTACAATCTTTTTTTAATTAATATATTAAAGTTTAATTTATAGTTATAGAGAATAATTTATTAATGCAAACCAATAATTATAACATATTACAAGTCAATACCTTGCTTGTAATCCACGTAAAATAAAATTTTTATAAAGATAAATTTGTTGGTTTAAATACCTTAAGGGTTTATACCATACTTGGTGGTGTGATAAAGTGCAACTATACCCTAATATTACAGTCTAAGAATAGCTATAATCTGTAGAAATAGATTCATATTTTGCTTTTATTGACACTCTGTCAAAGAAATCTAGAACTCTAAACAGACACGATTTTAGAAACGCCACTGTATTAAACAATGGCGTTTTTGCTGTTCTAACAGCGAGCTTATCCAAAGCAGCAATATTGTATCAAACTCCAAAAATTAGCAATTACATAAAAGCTCCGCAGGACGAAATACAGCTATAGACTTGTCTATAGTGTTATTGAGCTAGCTCAATAACACTATATTAAACTTTATCCGACAAGTCGAAGTTTAACATAGCTGTTTTGAGTCCTGCGGAGCGCCCATTCTTGATTCTAGTGCGACAGTAGTGTACCTAGAAACTTAATGAATCGACATAGACTTGTTTGCTGCTTTATTATTCTTAACAAAATGTCGAGCATCCATAACCACATCAATTAACATAGAGATACATTTTAAAAACTGCGGATTATGTTCTAACATAAATTTAGCTGGAAATTTCTCGAGTTCAGTCATCTCTTTCACTGTACTTTTAATTTTCTTGATTGTATATTTAAAGTCTTTATTTGTATATTTAGGTTTAAGCTCTGTAATTAATTGGAGTGCTGCTAAATATTGCACATTTAAGCTACCAACAAATCTTTCTATCGCTATTTCATGCTCTAGGTCTGGTTTTATATACTCTATATAATTACCAATTAAATCATGATTCCAAATATACATAAAACCCTGGAAGAACCCCATATACCAATCAAGTAAATGTTGTTTTTGTTCTGGTGTCAGGTCACCATAATTAAATTTAGCATTGAATTTATCTGTAGAAATAAGTTGAAATATAAATTTTCCTGAATTACAAATAGCAATAGTTTTATTATAAAAGACATTCAGAAAAAGGTGTAAAAACTCTTTATTAATCTCTGGTGGTGGTATATTGACCATTTTAAATACAGGCTCTTGATGGGCATCATTAAATAAAAGGTCAGTAAAACTATCCGTTGATGCAGAGCATAAATAACTAATAAGAAGACCATGCATCACGTAAATATTGATCTCTTTACCATAGTAAATCTGGATTAATTCATTCAGTCGTTCAAGTTCTTTGCTACTGATTTTTGTTGTCATAATCCCATGCTCCCAGTCATTAAATAATTTGTCAACGCCTCTACTGGAGTTAAGTAATTCAAACTCTTCCTTGGTCGATTATTCAAATTATTTTCAATATTTCTAAAAGCAATAATTTCGTGATCTCTAAAGTCAGTTCTTTTAGGCATAAAGTCTCGCACCAAACCGTTATGATGCTCATTTAACCCACGTTGCCATGAACTATAGCTATCAGCAAAAAAGAAACATGCACCAGTAATTCTAGATATATCTTGATGTAAAGTAAACTCTGTGCCGTTGTCAGACGTTATTGTTTCAAATGGTAATAATGTAGTTGCGATGATATTTTCCATCTCATTATATATTGTTATAGCTTCTTTATTTGGGATTTTTCTGATAATTTGAAATTTGGTAGCTTTATCAGTTAATGTCAGCAAATAAGACTTTTGGTCTTTACCATAAACAGTATCAATTTCCCAATGACCTGGAATTTGTTTCTGATCAGCAACTTCTGGTCTATTATGAATACTAACACGATTAGGTATTTTGGATTTAGTAGCTCCATTGCTTGATTTATATTTTTTACCACCATGACGTAAACATTTGTGTAACTTCCCGCCATTAGCTTTATCATCTGCAATGTAGTTATATAGTATTGATACACTAATTGAAACATTATGTTCACGCTTAAGTCGACCACAGATCTGCTCTGGAGATGTTCTCTTATTTAAAGAATCCAAGATAAATGTCATACATTCAGATGATAATTTACTCATACTTTTAATTTTGTGTTTAGCGTCTTGTCTAGTCTTAAAAGCAATATTATTTGCTCTCAAGCCTGAATAAAAGCCAAATGAAGGATCGGTATTTCGACTTATTTCACGATAGAGTGACGATTTATGTCTACCAAGTTCTTTAGCAATAGTGGACACACCCACACCTTGAGCAATTCTTTTTTCTAAATAAAATCGTTCACTTTTGGTTAAATGAGTATAAGACATGGAATCCCTTCAGAATGCAAAATTATACAATAATTGTAATTCTGTCGCACTAGAATCAAGAATGGGCGAACTACTTAGAATAGGTGCGAAACTACGAAGCATTTGTTTGAACGAAAACCGGAAGCGTTTCGTAGATAAGGTAGGAACTTTAATAATCAAGTGGCATTGATTATCGGACGGTGGGCTTATGCCCACAACATACCTTCATCTGAATAGAGGGTGTAGACTTATCTTTTGATAGTCCAAAGGACAAAACTAGGCACACACGGCAACGTGTGCTCAAGTTGTAACAGAAGATAGGTGTATTCACCGCCAGCCGCATTAATTGCGGTCCGATC
>SSGY01000129.1 GCA_008017145.1 Neisseriales bacterium | reverse complement strand
GAAGAATGTGCAAAACTAGCTCCGTTACATAATCCAGCTAATATCACCGGAATTAAAGCCTGTCAGGAATTAATGCCAAATACACCAATGGTCGCAGTCTTTGATACCGCATTTCACCAAACGATGCCTGCTGAAGCATTTATGTATTCACTGCCTTATGAAATATATCAGGAACATAAAGTTCGTCGCTATGGTTTTCATGGTACTTCACACAAATATGTAGCTGGGCGTGCTGCAAAATTACTTGGCAAAGACTTAAATCAACTAAAATTAATCAGTTGTCACCTTGGTAATGGTGCTTCAGTTGCGGCTATTAAATATGGGCAAAGTGTTGATACCAGCATGGGTTTTACGCCGCTGGCTGGTTTAACTATGGGCACTCGCTGTGGTGACCTTGACCCAAGTATAATTGCTTTTCTTGCGCATGAAATGAAACTCAATGTCGATGAAATTGACAACCTAATGAACAAAAAATCTGGTGTACTCGGTATTTCTGGTGTAAGCAGTGATTTTCGTGATATTGAATCTGCAGCAGAACAAGGCAATCAGCGCGCTCAATTAGCTTTGGATGTCTTCGCATATAACGTTAAAAAATACATCGGTGCTTACGCGGCAGCAATGAACGGTGTTGATGCAATTATTTTTACTGCAGGATTAGGTGAAAATGATAAAGTAACTCGTGCTAAAATCATTGACGGCGTTTCATTTCTAGGAGTCAGTATTGACTCAGAAAAAAACGATGTTCGCGGACAAGAGAGAATCATTAGCCGCAAAGACTCTAAAGTCACAGCATTATTAATTCCAACTAATGAAGAACTAATGATCGCTAAAGAAACTCAGGAATTACTATAACCATATAGAGGATTACTTATGAACCAGAATAAAATTGCACTACTTTTATTAACTAGCATAATTCCGCTATTTGCCAATGCTACCACCTCTCAGCCTGTAGCTCCAGAAGTTGCAACCGCTAAAACTGAAAAACCATTGGTTACTGGCAAACATTCTATGATAGTCACCAATAATCCTTGGGCAAGTAAAGCAGCGCAACAAATACTCAATGAAGGTGGAAATGCAACAGATGCCGCAATTGCTGCTGCCTTTGTTTTAGGTTTAACCGAACCACAATCTTCAGGCATTGGTGGCGGAGGTTACGCGCTTAGCTATCATGCAAAAACTAAACAACTACTTGCTTTTGATGGGCGTGAAGTTGCCCTACTAAGCGCTACACCAAATTGGTTCATTGATCCAAAGACATCTAAACCTCTAAACTTTGAATCGGCAATGTTAAGCCCACTCTCAGTGGGTGTTCCTAGCGAAGTTGCTTTATTTTATAAAATGCACCAACAAAATGGAAAACTTGCATGGAGTAAATTACTCGCACCCGCTATTGCTCTTGCCCGCAATGGTTTCCCGATGAGTCCTCGGCTATATGGCTTATTACAAAGTGATCAGGATATCTTAAAAGATAATCCACAAATTGCCAAAGTTTATTTTAATGCGCAAGGTGATGTAAAACCAATTGGCGATAAAGTTACCAATATTGCTTATGCTGATACATTACATATAATTGCCAAAAACCCGCAGGAATTTTATACTGGCAAAATTGCTCATGACATTATTGAAACGGTGAATAAAAGCGCAAATAAAAAGCTAATGAGCACAAAAGATCTTAGTGCTTATAAAGTACAGGTTAAAGAGCCAGTATGCAGTACGTATCGTGGTCAATATGATATTTGTTCGGTGCCACCATCATCAAGTGGCGGCGTTACAGTCCAAGAATTATTGGGAATTTATGCTCGTAATTATACTCAAACTGGAGAAAGTGCATTCACGGATATAAACTGGGTTTATAATTTTTATGAAGCAAGCAAAATAGCTTTTGCCGATCGTAATCAATACCTTGCTGATCCTGACTTTGTTAAACAACCAATTGCGGGTTTATTAAATAATCAATATTTAGATGAGCGTGCAAAGCTAGTGAATGAATCTATGGCATTAAGTGTGCCAGTTGCGCCTGGCAAGCCTTATGGTGCTGATCCTAAATATGTTGCAGATAGCAGCCCAAAACCTCATGGAACAACTTCATTGTCCATCGTGGATAAAGATGGCAATGCAGTTACGATGACCGTAACCGTTGAGCATCAATTTGGTAGTCATCTCTTTACCAATGGATTCTTCTTAAATAATGAATTAACTGATTTTTCGTTAACACCTACTAATGCATCTGGTAAGCCAATTGCGAATCGCGTTGAAGCTGGTAAACGACCTCGTTCGTCAATTGCACCAACAATGGTATTTGATAAAGATCATAATTTGCAAGTATTGACTGGTTCTCCTGGTGGTAGTCAAATTATTTGTTATGTTGCCAAAAACCTGATTCAAATTTTAGATTTCAAAAAGTCGGCAGCTGAAGCATCATCTTCACCTAATCTCTGTGCAGCCAATGCCGCTCCAGTTTTGGAAAATGGTGATTCAATATTCAGTGCACAATTAGATAAACTAAATGCCTTGGGCGAATCAGTAATTAGAACTGATTTAGTTAGTGGCGAAACTAATATAATTCGCACTAATGATGGATGGAGTGGCGCAGCTGATCCACGCCGTGAAGGATTAGCTATCGGAAACTAAAGAAAAGTCCGCAAGGACTTTTCTTATTAGAATCTGCAATCATCCCAAATACTGTTAAACATATTGCGCAATTCAAGAATTTTCATCATACACAGACTAATAAACTGTCTTGTATACTATCTCGTGAATAAATATGACCATACCATAATTTAATATTAGGATACTGTTCGCGCCAATTACGTTCAGGCTGACGAAAATCAAGATAGATTATCGCACTAATCAGTGCTAAGTCAGCAAGAGTTATGCGACTTCCATGACAAAATGTCTTTGAATGTAGCTCATGATCTAAAAAAGATAGTGCCAAACTAATTGCATCATTATATTTATCAATCAACAATTGATCTTGTTGCTCAATTTTGCGATCCCGCTCTATACGAATTTGAACAGCAGCATCCATAATACCGTCTGCAATAGCTTCCCAACGTTTCACTAACATACGGTTGAAAATGTCTTTGGGAATTAAGTCACTCTCACTGATACTGTCAATATAATCCGTAATTACAGGCGAATCGAATATACATGTCCCATCTTCAAGAATTAGTACTGGAATTCTTTTTAGTGGGTTAAATTTAGCAATTTTGCTATCTATGTCTCGTGGAAGGTCAATAACAAACTTATGCAAGATATTATTTTCTAGTAGCATTAAGCGTACTTTGCGAGTATATGGACTATTGAGTGTCCCCATCAGAGTTAACATATGTACCCTTATTTTAATTGATTTGTATAAAATTTATTATAAGTTTAATTGAACAACTACATATAAATTTTTTGACTAATTTTACATTACATATTTACTTAATAAACCTAGCAAATAGGCTATTAGTCAAAGGTGAAACAAATTAAAAGTTAATCACTTAATTCATCAGTATTAAACATGAACTCGTCGGACTGAACTACATTCTTCATCACGTGCAGAGCTGGGTAGCCTGGGTATTACCTCACCAACTTCAACAGGCTTGGCTAATTGAACCTTCTCGCCAGAAAGCTGAGCTAATTTCTCGAGTTTACTATAAGCACTTGCAGCCGTACCATTATCCAGCGATTTAACCACTTCGTCATATTTATTACCACAACTCCGAATTGACTGCCCTAAATCCGCAATCCGCTGTAAACTAATTTTGAACTTATCACTAAGTTCACGCGATAAACTAATGATCTTCTCAGCTCGTTCTTCAATCTGATAAACATCCCATGAGCGCTCAATCATTCCAAGTAAGACTAGTAGTGTTGAAGGTCCAGCGATAAAGACTTTTTGCTGATATGCTTCGCGCAATAAAGTACCGCTCAAACGCTGATCTTCTTCAATAATCAAAGAAAATAATCCTTCATTGGGAATAAACATAATCGCATAATCAAACACCGCTTTACCAATCGAAGCTTCCACCGCACTGAGATAATCTTTATTACTTAGATTTTTAATCGTCAGTTTGATTGCATCAAAAATTGCTTTGCTTTTATCCTCATCGTTCACGATACTTTCGTAATAACGTTTCATAATATTTTTACTATCAACAACTACCGCTTTATTATGTGGTAAGTTAATAATCACATCTGGAATCAAGCGTTTATCGTCTAAACTAATTTGCGCTTGTTCAGTATAGCTAATATGCTGTTGTAGCCCAACACTTTCGAGAATATTTGCCAAAATCATCTCACCAAATTCACCTTTTTTCTTACTATCTTTAGTTAGAGCCAAAGCTAAATTTTGTGCTTGCTGATTTAAACCTTCAGAATTACGGTTAATCTCTTTGGTTTGGAATGCCAGCTCATTGATTTTCTGCTGTAAATCTTTTAGGTTTTCCTGTAATGGCAAAACTACATTTTCTTTACTAATATCACGCAAGGAATTGTCTGCCCGCTCTTTAAGCTCGTTAATTGCTAGATTCTTCAGATTGGTAAATTCACTATTCATTTGTAGTTTGAGTTCAGCCAGCATTTTTTCTAACTGTGTATAGGCAGTTTTTAGATGCTCATTCTCAACTTCCAGTCTTGATTTATCGTTGCTTAGCTGAAGATTGTCATGCTGAATATTACGACTCCCCTCCTCCAATGCCCGGCTGGTTTGCAAGGCTTCATTCAATTGCAGAGTAATGCGCTGCTGCTCTTGCTTGGCATGCTCATAATCGGCACTGAGTTTGGTAAAATCAGTATTGAGCGTAAATAACTGCTGATTAAGCTCATTTAGCTGCTCTTTACCATCATTAGTACCTTTTAGGCGACTAAACACCAGCAATAAACTGATAATCACAATCAAAGCCACACCGCCAGCACTCGCCGCGATAATAATTAAATTAGTATCCATGATAATCTTTCATAATGGTTTGTTAAGTGCTCTTTACATGTTACGAGAAATAAAAAGTTAAAAACATAATTTTGCTTCATATACCTTAGAATGCATTATCAATAAAAAGATGATTAAACTTTATTTTAACATTTTCGTAATCAAATTTAGCTTCTGTGCAGTCTAAAAAATATTTTATTTGCCATTTTTGAGTTTTTTCTGCTTGTTTATTGTCTGGTTTATCCCATATCGGGTAAACCCTAAACCCTCTTTTTCCAGCTTTTCCATTTTGGTCGGTTGTCACGCCCTGAGAAACCATAACATTGATCGGAAAAATAAAATAGCCTATATGCGTATCTTTTTGTACAGCTACAACATAATAATCAAACTTATCCTCTATACAATAAGGAACAGTTACTTTATCATCGGATCTTTTCCAAACAGTAACAAATTGTCCAATTTTAGTGGGCGTAATTTTTGCTTTCCGGTAGAGAAATTTTAAATTATCTAGATTAAATATACATGCTTCATACTCAATACTCTCTTTATCAATGCTAAAATTAGAAATCTTTGCGTTATAATGATCATAAAATAATGCTTGTAACAAATTTAGACTATTAAATTTCAACAGTTTTTACCTCTAAATATAGTAAAATTTCTTATTAGGTGTCAAATAACAAATTCTGGCTTAGCTTAGAGATTATATCAAATTTATTATGCTTTGCCTTTGATTCAATTTTACAAACTAAAGTACCAGCTTAAATCTTTGGTTATCCTCGATATAATCCAACAAATGCAAGCTATCCTCGCCAACTCTCCCGATCACATTAACCCGCTCATCGGCAGCCAAGTCACGCTTACAAATCTGTAGTTCACCACTATAGCGCCCATAGGTAATATTATCAATGGTAATGCTTCCTTTATTGCGCACCACACAGTTTTCTGTCAATACTTCACGACGTATAACATTATTCTCCAGAAGCATCAGACGGCTTTCCTGCGAACGGATAACATCTGCAGCCGCATCAGGACGATTGGTATGAATCTGCTGAAATAATTCACTATAAACTGGATTTGACAAATAGTTCGCTACGTCCAATTCAATGATATCTGGCGTAAGTTTTCCGATACGCTGTAAAGTAGGTAAATCTGCCTGTGCATCACCAATAAATACATGGTCAATGTCAGCAGCTAAGAGTATCTGTGCACTAATTTGTGGTGTTAGGTTGCGCGTAAACTCTAGTGTTGGTAAACCTTCATAAAGCGGCCCACGTCTCCCAGTTTTCATGCCAATAAAGCCACTTACTGGGACATCATGATGATGAAAAATTTGGTTTTTACGCTGGAGTGATTCAAGAGATATTCCGGTATTTTGTCGTGGATAGTAGTTATGACATGCAGAGATATTTTTGGCATTGGCACCTGCATTCATGATTTGTTGCATAAATTCTGCGCTCATAGTGCTGGCATTAAGTTCAATTAATAAACCAACATCATTATTGGTATAGCTTGCAATTAACTCAGGTGCAAAACCGTAATCCAGACGAATACCAGCCAAGCCCATTTTTTTGAAAGCTGCTAAATCATGTGCTTCAACTTGCAAATATTGGTAGGCATTAGGTGAAATATCGGCAATTACTGCCATATCTAGCTGAGTAGCCAAGTCTAATATTTGCTTAAATTCGGCAATTAGTTGTGAATAATTAGCTTCAGGAATGTGCAATGAAGTAAATACACGGCTAAATCCTGCTTGCGCTGCTTGCGTTAGATACTCCAGATTATCTTCCAAACTCCAATCAAGCCCCAAAAACACTGAAATACCTTTAGCCATATGTCATTGCCTCACAAATATTAATTTTCAGGAAATTGGTCGAGATATACTAGTCTGAATTTGGATCGTGCACTGTCATAGAAAGACATTAAGTCAGTTTGTTCGGGATATTGCGCTAACAAAGGCAAAAGCACTGAGCCACCAATAACATAGCGTGTATCATTGGCACTAGTTTTCATACCCCAGATATTCTGATAACTCATAGCAACTAACTCATGCTGTGTTGAATTGGGATTAGCATAATTACCGATATAAAGCAAGATATGTCCTGGTATTTGGACAAGAGTTAATAATTTATGTCCATTTTTCAATAAATATTGTTCACGTTCAGCACTAGATAAATTGTCTAAAATCACGGTTTTACCAGCTAATGACTGAAAGCCAGAATTGCGCGGCAAATAAATTCCAAACGGAGCAAAGAGCGCTTTCATTTCTGCCGAGCAATCATAATTAAAAAACATACTGCCCCAGCCGTATTGTTTACCAATTTGATTACGCATAATCCGTGCTATATTTTCCGGCGTCAATGATAATGGCATGACAACGGCACTACTCTGGCTAAGTTTGGTTTTATGAATCAGAGCATTACGTTTTAAATCTGCAACAGGTATCAAAACTTCGTAAGAAGAGTTGTTTGTTTCAGCCAGTGGAAAAGTACTACCATTATATGCCACACCACGGAAAATATCATTAGCATCAATCAACGAGCTTTGCGCAATCGTTGCCACTATATTTTTGCGTGCAGTTTTTTGCCAAGTAGTAATAAATTTATCGTCGACCATCGCAATACCAGCAGTACGAACCCAACCAACGTCATCTGACGCGATAACTAAACTCCACTCTTTGTCTGCACTTTGTTTAATAACGTAAAGTGGCATACCAATGAAGACTGCAGTTTCCTGAAGATTATCAAAAGGATATCCTTCGCCAGCAATTTTGGAGTTATAAAATAACGGATCGTTCGTTGGCAGTGTCCGCACCAACAAATTATCTACCGCAATGGCGCGCCCATCACTAGAATAAGATAATTTAATTGGCTTTTCCAGCGCCATGTTACTTTCAATTATAGTAAACCATTGTGCTGAATAAGGTAAGAAATTTTCCCCATAAACAATATTTTGCTGATTTATCGGATTAGCAAATCCACGCAACATCAGACGTTCAGTCTGCAAAATATTATGGCTTTCACTTTGAACTAGCTGATGATTAACATAGTTGCGACTCCATGGTGATAAATCGCTTTCGGCTGAACTATAATAGTGCCGATAAAATTCCTGCATACGTTGTTTTTGATAGCTCTCGCTAACCAACGCTTGTTTATAATCAGCAGCATCGGGCTTTAACCATGCACCAACATTCTGATTATAACTTTCCATGGGGAAAATATTGATCAGCTCAGTTGCCGACACGAAACTGATTATGCCCAGTAGGAGACCAAATTTAAACAATTTACTCACTAAAGACCTCTTCGCTATCACTAAAGTTAAATTTCTGCTCTTGTCTCATAAGTATTTGTAAATGATCATAACACAACCTTATTATTTGTGTAAATCATCTGATATCTGTAAAGCAAGTCTCTTTGCTTGTTTACGAATATCAGGTACAGCTATACTTTCCCATAAATAAGCCCGGGTAAGCGGTCCGACAGCGTATACATTTTCCTTAGAGGATAATAAACAATCATTCTCCATAGCCAAACCAAAACCATTTTCATGCCATCTAATTAAGCCATCTGCTAGCATCTGCTTGAATAATACACCATAGGAATCTGGATTTTGAGAAATTCCTGTAGCATTAATTAAATAGTCAGCATGAATATAATCAATATTTCGCTTACTTCTAGCTTGATAAGCTATAACTATATTTTGATCATTGGTTTGCACACACTTCAAGCGACCAGCTATAGTTATTAATCCTTTGCTATCAATTAGGCTTTTCACTTGTTTAGCAGTATCTGGTGCAATTCGATGTCTTAAGATATCCCAATATGCGCGGACATGTCTTAAAAACCTTTTCTGATTAACTATATCCATTTTTAACCATATTTTCTGTGTATATGGACGTAAACTATCTATTACGTTCCTCCAGTCATGGCTATTAGAGACTGCTTCCCTAGCTTTGCTTTTAACAATACTAAACAAATCCGTTATTCGTACATTTGGATTATTTGCTAAAAATTCTGAAACATAATTAAGCATTGGTTCTTTATAAAATTGATGTGTTGTAGGCAATAGCCCGTGTCTTGACATTGCTGTCAATTTACCTTTGTACCCTTTCTCCTGCAAGCCCAGTATAATATCAACTAGCGTCAATCCAGTGCCTATTATTACAACATGCACTCCTGTTTTTATTTTCTCCAGATAACCAAAATCCCACGGATTAGTAATATAACGATTATCATTTATTTTATTGGAGTCGTAAGTATTGCCATTAGCCAAAATAATAGCATCATAATATGCTAATCTACCATCTGCCATAGTCAATTTATAACCATCACTTAGTTTATTACAAGCAATAACCTCAACCCTTATTATTTTTACTAAATCATGGTACCTTTGCTGCATATCTACTAATATTGATAACAAATATTTGCCATAATACTGCCTTTTAGCAAAGAAAGTATCCGCAACACCTTCTTCCTTAATGAGTGAGTTATCTAAAAGCCACTTAGTAAAATCATCTGCTTTATCTTCAATTGCTGACATTTTACTAGCAACCACATTTAAAGCATGACTATTACAATGGCTATTATAAGCTATCCCTGCACCATTAGCAGCTGATCTATCATATATAGTTATCTCAATGTTTTCACACAGCTGTAAAATCTCATAGGCAGAAATCAAACCTGAATAACCTAAACCAGTGATCGCAATTTTTTTCATTATTTTAATTTTCTTTTGTAACGCAGTTCAAATCGCTGTACCAAATAGATAATACGATTCGATGCCATCGTAGTAAAGAGGAACAGAAGAACGCATGAATTATGTGCCAATTACCACTTTAAATTCATGGACGTATAACGTAATATTTTTAATATTGAAATTTCTATATATATTTATGGTTACTCGATCACACTATCATCAAAACCAATTATTAAAGTCGCAATAAATCCACCTACGTATGCAATCAAAATACCAAGCAAATACAAAAGCATTCCGTTATGAATTAATAACGTCAAAGGTAAGCCAGAAATACCGATTCCAGTTGCACCTAGCTTGAAAGTTGCAACAAAAGCACCACCCAATCCACCACCAACGCAAGCGGCTAGAAATGGACGGAATAACGGTAAGGTTACACCATAAATCAACGGTTCACCAACGCCTAAGAAACCAACAACAATACCAGATTTAATAATATGAATTAATTTCTCATTTTTGGTTTTCAACCAAACTGCTAATGCCGCACCTACTTGTCCGGCACCCGCCATTGCCAAAATCGGTAATAATACCGTCGAGCCAGTAGTTTTAATTAATTCGGCATGAATCGGAGTAAGCCCTTGATGCAGACCTGTCATAACTAACGGTAAAAATGCCGCACTTAAAATAAATCCAACCACTGGACCACCATGATCTACTGCTAATTTAGAACCATTAGTTATCGCATCAGAAATTACGCCACCAATTGGTTGTAAAATAAAAATAGCCAAGAATCCAGAAATAAGTAAAACCAAGGTTGGCGTTACGAATAAATCGAGAGCCACTGGAATTACTTTACGCAGTCGTTTTTCCAGCCATGCAGCAAAAATTGCCACAAATAATACCGCAATAATCCCACCACGTCCAGGAGTTGCCTGCTCGCCAAAAACGGTAATTGCAGATAAACCCGGCATGGTTAATACTGCCGCTAGTACACCGCCCAAAATTGGTGTACCGCCAAATTCTTTAGAGGTATTTAGCCCGGCAAACAGTGCCAGACCAAAAGTAATTCCACCACCAATTAATTTGAGAATCGCACCAATCGTAGTTTGGTCAAACGTCACCCCACCCAATGTTTCAGGGCTTAGAGATTTAGTCAAAATATTAACAATCCCAAGTACCAGACCGCAACCGATAAAAGCAGGAATCATAGGAATAAAGATATTGGCTAATTTTTTCAAGAAATTTTTAAATGGTGTCGAATTCTTTTGTTTTAGCTTTTCTTTTATTGAGCCAGCATCATTTGCCTTAGTTTCACTAACCACAGCGACATCTGGCGCCACAAGCGGTGCCACATTTAGCAAAATCTGGAATTTTTCATTAACCTGATTCACCTTACCTGGACCAATAATGAT
>SSGY01000208.1 GCA_008017145.1 Neisseriales bacterium | reverse complement strand
GGCTTATTTTGGACGCTGGATGAATATAAAGTCAAAAATGATAGTATTGTAACCATTGACGATAAAAAATTTAGTGTGATTCCTTTTAGCGCAACAATTCCACCTTCGGCAGATGGTAAAATTATTAGTGTTACCAGTGATGGTAATTTAATTAATGTATTAGTAAATAAAGCCAAATACTTTAAAAAAGCACAATTTTACGGTACGATTAATGGTGTTAGCTACTTGTTACAATCAAGTAATGATGACAAAAAATTTACTGTACACGCCGCTAATTTACAAAAATTACTGGTTACCGATGAAAATGGACAAGTTCTGGCTAGCATTGACTTTCCAAGCTATGAATAGTAAGTCTTACTAATGTGTTACTACCAAGGATCAGTATGAGAATCTGGTTACGCTACATATTAGGGTCTATTGTGTTATTGATTTCTGCCTGTAATAGTGGTGTAATCTCCAGCAATAATTCGGCTGTACTAGCAAATGCAAGCTATTACGGCAAATTATGTTCAGATATCGGTGGTTACTTTCAGTACGGAATAATTAATGCACCACCAAGCAGCGACTATTCACAAGTATTGAATTACGCTCCAGCAACCGAGTCAATTGATACTATTCCGCTCTCTCATACCCACATGGAAATGACTTCTGCGATTGATGGCAGAATATATAACGTTGCAATTGACAATGTGTTTGCAAATAACTATAATCCATTTAGTGGCGCTATTCCTAACAGTTATGAGAGTAGTTTAACCGCAGGTAGTACAGTTTATTTGTGTAGTGGCAACCCATCTAAAGTTCCATACTCTGTAACTGGGACTTTTGCAACACAAGGCTTTGATTGGGTACACACTAACTGTGTAGCCAGTGGCTATCCTTCGACATATTTGAATGGTTTCTTATACGATAGCAAGGGCAATAATTTAACAAATAGTCAAACTTATTGTTATTTATGGCCTTAATTAAATGCCATTTGTTAAAAAACGCCACGTAATTTACTTACATGGCGTTTTTATCATTTAAGCTTTGTCACTACTGAGCATTAATAAATGCACCAAACTTACTCCACTCATTGGTATTAGATTGAGCATTATATGCTGGATCATAACGAGTTCCGCTATAATTAAATCCAATATACCATGGTTCCTGAACATTTAGATTAGTACCACTAGTTTCACCAAATGCACCTTGCGTTGCTGTACCTGGATTTTGTAGCGCATATACTGCATAACCTGCTTGATTAGCTTTAGTTGATGCATAGACACCATAGTTATTCTCAGCATAAGCTAATGCATCTGGATGGTTAATAGAAGCATCGCTACTCCCCTTACCTGGCAAACCTGAAACCATAATACATTGTGCATAAGGAATTGGCTGTCCCGAAGCATTATTACCACAATGGCTAAAAGTTTGTAAGGGAACTGATTCAATATTAACATTTTGCATCACACATGAAGCTAACTGATTATATGCCTGAGTTCCGGGAGAGCTTAATGCGCTTTCATTTGCCGCTAAGAATGCATTGGTTAAACCATTACACGCTGATTGATTTAGCATAATTTCTGAAACTTCGCCTGGTTTAGTATGTTTGGTAAAATCAGGTGTCCAGATTTCCACTTGTGACCATTGAGTAGCTGAAGTAGCTAACGGCAATACTGGTGCATATTTTCCATCAAAATAAGTCATCGCATCACTTGGTGAAACGGTGTGATAAGTTTCGTTAAACATCCGATAGTTTTCAGATACAGAATCATTTAAAGTTGAATTACACCAGCTAGTAACAGTAGTAACTCCATTGACCGTAGTATTACATGCCGTATCACTTCTAAAGGCTGCATACAATGCATTAGCATATTCAGAAGCAAATGCTCCACCAAAGGTATTATCAACATAACTGATTTCATCAGGAGTTTGACTTAGTGGTGCACGATAAGTTGCAACATCATAAGTCGAAAAATTAGCTACACCCAATGGACCAAACGCAGCTGAAGTAACAGGCGTAAAACCGCTTGAAAAATAAAAGAACGTAAACCATTTGCCATGATAAGCTAAACGATCAGCAACTTTTTTAAATACTTCCGCGGCACGGGTTTGGGTAAAACCACCCTCCAAATCCATTGCCAGACCATCTATTTTATAACTAGAATTAAGTTGGCTTGCGTACAGCACTGGATGCACTAAAGCATCAGCTAATAAATCTTGCTGCTTATCATTGTAGCCAATTAAATCCGCCTTAACATCATTATCAAACGCATAACTAAGTGTAAAACCAACGTTATTTGAAGCAAAGGCACCATTAGATGGATCAAGCACCGTACCTATCCATTTAGCAAATTCAGGATCTGGACGATTAGTAGTTACCCCTGCAGCGGTAATTTGACTCTCAGGATTGCTCGTGCTTGTATCTAATTTCCAATAACCAATTTTGGGCATTCCTGCCTCACTGTAGGTATACCCCATATCAATCATCTCAGTTAACGCAGTTTTAATCGGACGTTGATTTAAGTAATTGTTATTAATTTGTTTTAAATCTTTACCATAGCTTTGAAGGTCAGTTGGCCAGCCGCTATTGGGTTTATCTGGATCTTGTGAAGAATAAACATAAATGGAATTAAAATCGCCTAAAACATTATTGGTCGCAACACTCCCAGTTTTCCATGCAGCTAAATCTGGATTAGTGGCAGCAACATTAAGATAAAAAGTTTGCCATGCATTTTCAACTACACCACCACTAGGTTCGCTGGCTTTTACATTGATTTGATAAACCCCAGCAGTTAAACCTGTTGCGGATAAATAGCCAGCTTGATTGATACTAAATTGCGAGTCTGAACAGCTAACTGGATTAGCCTTAACTTGTGAATCAACCCCAGTAATTTTGACAATATTACAAGTAGTTGCGTTACCATTATTGAGTTGACTCGCATCAAAACTAAAACCTTCATTGCCATCTGGGCTATAAAAATAATTATGTAAATCTACTATCGAGGTTGTGGTATTAAAGTCACTCGGAGTAGCAGAAATTTCCATATAATAAGGCTGTGATTTATTAACTACGGAATTATCTTTATCCCAGCGATTTGGACGTGCGGCTACACTATCATAGGCTGGTAAATCACGAATCATTTCAGCAACATTATACGCTCTTAATCCACGATATAAAATAACCGGCAAACTTCCAGTACTACCATTTAGACCACCATTAGCCGTAACCGTTAGATTACATGCAACTTTATTTTTGTCGCCATCAAGTATATTACAACCTTGGCTACTGCTTAATGCAGCAAAGCCACTTTCGGTTAATGGAGTTTGCTGAAATAACTGACTAGCTGCAGAATCGCTACCAAAAGTTAAATAATTTTGGATTAACTTATTACCAGATAAGCTATAGCTAGTTGCTTGTGTTCCATCGCTTTCAGTTGGAAAATAACTTCCCAGGCTACTAACTGGGCTTGATGTATCAATTGATGGCGTTGGTGATGGCACATGATATGATGTCCAGCTAAAATTATCTAATTCATCAACATTGATTTGGACATATGGCAGTGCAATTCCTGCATTGTTACTAGCTTGGTTGCTGCTATCTAAAGATGAGGATTGATTTGCTGTTTGAGCAGTAGAATCTTGGCTGTTAGCGCCACCGCTATTACATGCACTTAAACCAGTTAATGTAGTTGCTAATAATACCAAAGAAAGTTTGTTGAGTTTCATTTTAAATCCCAGATTAAATTAATTTACAGGCGCAAGTGTAAACAATTTAGACTTAAAATAAAACCGCGTTTTTGCATGGGTAAATAAGCGGACAAAGGAGCATCAACTAATTACTAAATTTAATTCATTTAGATTGTTCGACATTAAAAAAATTATGCTCAACATCTAAGTTTTGAATGTAAGGTTTTACCAGTTTGGAGTAATTAGGCTGAAAGAGCGGAATAATTGCATATTCGTTTAGCGCGAGAGTTAAAGCTTGTGCGTATAGTTGTTGCTTTTGTGTCAAATCAGTTGCTTTGTCTGCATCGGCAATTAGTTTATCGTATTGAGGATTACAGTAATGCGAATTATTTTGCATTCCATCACACAGATAAAGTTGAGTGTAACTCGTGATTGAATTATAATCAGCTACCCAACGATCCCGCGCAACCACATAATTACCACTATGACGGCTAGCAATAAATGTTTTCCACTCCTGATTAGATAAGACCACCTCAATGCCTAGATTTGCTTGCCACATTCCTGCAATAGCCAAAGCAATTTTCTTATGTAAATCGTCAGTATTGTAACTCAGATTAATTTTTAAAGGATGTTCTGAAGAATATCCCGCTTTAGCATATAGTTGCTTAGCAATCTTCAGCTGTTCTGGGTATGACAAATTTGCCCAATTATATTGAACTGATTTATAAGCCCCACTTTCAACTGTTGCGGTCACATCACTATACAAAATGGTCTCACCTTGCCCAAGAACTTTGCTCACCAGTGTTTCACGGTCAATCGCCATACTTAATGCTTGGCGCAATGCTGGATTATTTTTAAATTGCGGTAATAATTGGTTTAAGTCATAGAAATAAATGGCCTCTTGCTTAATTGTATGTAATTCTTGTGGATACTCTTGTTTGAGTGCCTGATATTGATCAATTGGTACACTTTGGTAAACCAAATCTATTCCACCAGTTTTATAAGCACTTAATCCCGCATTATGATCAACATAAGGGAAATATTCAACTTTAGGAATCAAGACTTGATTTGCTTGGAAATAATAAGGATTTTTACTAACTAAGATATGTCCATTAACAATGTGCTCAGTTAAAGTATATGCGCCGGAAGTCACCATATTCTGTGGCTCAGTCCAAGCATTGCCGTATTTCTCAATTATTTTTTGAGACACAACTCCCACTGTACCCAGCGTTAGGTAATTAAGAAAATTAGCATCGGGATGCTCTAGCTGAATTTTTACCGTCTGTTGATCAGGAGCGCTAATCCCAAGACTCGTTGGAGGCAATTCACCTTTGATAATTTTATTCAAATAAATCATTGATTATCCTACCAGATGCCGCATCTTCTGACAAAGCAGGATCTAGTGTTGGCGCTTCACTACCAACATCTATTCTGAGCATATCCAGCGGATGTTGTTCGGTTGATGCAGTTTGGGAACGAGAACATGAAGTTAAAACTAATGCACATACAAAAAAAGTACTATAAAAACACAGTTTCCCATTGCTCATTTAGCAAACCTCATAAAGCTACTGTACTTTATTTACGTAATACTTCAATCACGCCATTAACATTAAATATTTTAGCAATCAACCAGGTAAAATTAAACTCATTGCCGCTCACCTGAATTGTAAACGTCATGATTGCTTTATTATTGCGACAAACCGTCCGTAACCCAACAATATGCAATTTCTCACTGGCAAATAAATCCGTCAAATCACGAAGTAAACCATGACGATCATTAGCAATTACTTCTATATCTGCACTGAAGGTAGAGTTTTTAGCAGCACTAGCCCACTCAACACTAACTACTTTATGTGGGTGAAGTTTAGCCTGACGATTAAAGTCCTGACAGCCCACACGGTGAACGGCAATTCCATTACCCTGCGTAATAAACCCAACCACATTATCGCCAGGAATTGGTTTACAGCATTTGGCAAAATTAGACACAATTCCGCTCACTCCATCTACCAAAATACTGCCGCTCTTCGCTTGGGGTTTTAGTTTATCCTTGCGCTCTTGTAAGCGTTTTTCAAGCTCGACTGCAGTTAAGTCTTCTTTGGGCTGCGGAGTCGCTGCATGAATTAATTTTTCAATCACGTCACGTAAGGTTGCGGGCATTACATCACCCTTACCTATTGAGATTTGCAGATCTTTCTCATTAGTATGATTCATTTTACTAACAATATCATCGACTTTAGGGCGGATGGATGAAGGAAATTTGGCTAATTCACGCTCATAAACCTCTTTACCAGTTTCAAGAAAATCTTCATTATTCAAATCGCGGATATAACGGCGGATATGCCCAATTGCTTTACTACTTTTTACCCATCCTTCGTGTAACCAGTTAATGCTTGGTCCACCATTTTTAATCGTGAGAATCTCAACTCGTTGCCCATTTTTTAGCGGAGTTGAAAGTGGTACAATTTGTCCATCAACTTTAGCACCGCGACAGCGGTGTCCGATAGCACTGTGCACCCCATAGGCAAAATCAATCGGAGTTCCACCATTTGGCAAAGTAATCACCTTACCGTTAGGCGTCATAACATAAATAGTATCTGAGAAAATTTCATTTTTAAAAATATCAGTTAAGTCTTTACGCTCGGATAATTCATCACGCCAATCTAAAATCTGGCGAATCCAAGCTATTTTCTCTTCAAACTGAGGATTATTCTCGCCACCTTCTTTATACCGCCAATGCGCCGCTACGCCATATTCAGCGTGATCGTGCATCGCAAAAGTACGAATCTGAATCTCAACCACCCGATTTTCTGGGCCAATCACACAGGTATGCAAGCTTTGGTAATTATTCGGTTTCGGATTAGAAATATAATCATCAAACTCACCAGGAACTGGTGAATATTTAGTGTGGACAATCCCGAGCACCGTATAACAATCACGAATCTCAGGAACTAGCACCCGCACGGCACGAATATCGTATAAATTATCAAAATCATAATTCTTTTTGCGCATTTTCTTCCAGATGGAATAAATATGCTTGGCGCGTCCGCTAACCTGAAAATCCTGAATTCCGCTCTCTTCCATCTGCGAGGCTAAAAATCCTTTGATGTTTTCAATATAGTCTAAGCGCTCTTGACGAGTTTCATCCAAGAGTTTTGCAATCCGCTTGTACTG
>SSGY01000100.1 GCA_008017145.1 Neisseriales bacterium | reverse complement strand
TTGTAAAGGGTTATACCATATGCTCACAAACTTATTTCGCTTAATTTCACCACGTTTAACATTCGCACTAATTTTTATATTTTGTGCATCCTCAATCGGCTACGCCTTTTATTCTCAGATTTATAATGGAGCGCAACCGTGCCCACTGTGCATTGCTCAACGTATTATCTATGGGTTTTTAGGTCTATTCAGTTTAATTGCATTGATTAATAATTGTAAAGGATTTGGTAATCGCATTTACGGAATCTTATTACTTGCTATTGCATTATTTGGAGTTAAAACGGCTTACCACCATGTATGGCTACAAAGTCTACCACCCGATCAATGGCCAGCTTCTTGCGGTATGCCTTTAGACATTTTGTTTAAAAAAATACCTTTGGGTGGGTTTATCAATACAATCTTAAGCGGAACAGCCGAATGTGCAATGGTAAGCTGGAAAGTATTTGGTTTCAGTGGACCATTGGTTAGTATGTGGGGATATGTGCTGGTGGCGGTAGGCGCATTTTATGTATTGATCCACCGTAAACCTAAACAGAATTTATATTAAAAATATGCGTTATTACAACCCAGCAAAGCTTCGAAAAATTAAGCGCCATCTACGTAATGGTGGCGTAATTGCCTATCCGACTGAATCGTGTTACGGTTTTGGCTGCGACCCATTTAACTACTTGGCAATCAACAAAATAATTCACCTCAAAGGACGCAACAAAACCAAAGGAATGATAGTTATAGCGGGGAATGTAAATCAACTGCAGAAAGTTATTAATCCCTTGAATGAAAATGATAAATCCCAGCTTACTCAATATTGGCCGGGATTTTATAGCATTATTTTGCCTGTTCGTCGCCAGATTCCACGAAACTTAATTGGAGCACATCGCAAAATTGCAGTGCGAGTTACACGTCATAAATTAGTTAAACAGCTAACTAACTCATTGAATATGCCATTGGTTTCAACCTCAGCCAACAAATCAGGACATCAATCAATCAGAACTTATCGTGAATGCGTCCGCCAATTTGGCAAACAAGTAATGGTACTCTCGGGAACAACTAATTTCGCGAAAAAACCCTCCACGATTATTGACTGGGAAAGTAAAAAAATCCTCCGCTAATTGCTCAGTCAATGAGACCAAAATGATGTCTAACTAACTAATTAACCGCAATGCTTTCAAAATTCGTTTCGCAATTTTACGATCTTTACCCTGATACGGGTAAGTATGAATATGAATCGCAGGATTAAAGTTTAATTCAATTACGGCATAATTATTTTCTGGGTAAGGATTTTTAATATCGCGGATCATCATATCGACACCACAAATTAAAGCCCCCACACTAGCCGCAGCTTTTACTGCAATCCGCTTATAGGCCTTAGGCATTATATCGGTAAAATCTAAAGAATCTCCCCCGGTTGAGATATTCGAATTTTCGCGGAGATAAATTTTTTGCCCTAAGCTAGGTATAGTTTCAAAATCAAGCTTTTGTTGCGCTAAAAACATTGCCTCAGCTTCACCAAGCCGAATTTTCTCCAGTGGTGTAACATAACCAAATCCACGCAATGGGTCTTGATTCTTAGCTGTAACCAACTCACGAATATTTTTCACACCATCACCAACTACATTTGCTGGTTCGCGGTGAAGTATCGCAACGGTTTGCCCTTCAATCACAAAGAAACGATATTCTTTACCCGCCACAAAGTCTTCAACCAAAACCTTACGATCATGGGCAAAAGCAATTTCTAATCCACGCTGGTATTCGGCTAGTTCAAACCCCGCTTTAAATATCGTAATACCCAAGCCATAATTAGTCGAATTTGGTTTAATGACAATCGCTTTATTATAAAATAATGGATAATCAGTCATAGCTGCTTGCATATCAGAGTAGCTCTCACCACAGGGAACAACGACCTTGGCACGCGCAACCAATTCTTTAGTAACAACTTTATTTTCCATAGCTAAAATCGTCGCATAGTTATCCAATGAAGTTTTGGTCGCTTGTTTCACAATTTGACGACTACCATTATTACTTAGTTCAATAAAATTATCTTGCCGATCAAGAAAATTAAATTTTATCCCGCGCTTAATTGATTCTTTAAGTAAAATCTGCGTTGATAACTCCAAATCCTCAAAGCCGCAGAATTTATAATAAGTTTGTTTACTTAGCTCCAAGTAATTAGTAGCCTGAGCCATAAAATAGTCACTATAACCATGCTTTACTACCGATTTTACTACTTGACAGGCATAGCTAGCTTTATCCGCAATCAAAATTTCTTTATAACGCTTCAATACTGCAAGGCTATCTTCCGCCACACCCAAAGCATGCAAGGTCGAATAAACCTCATCTAAAACCTCAACTCCACGTTCTTTAAGATTCCGTGTTTCACTACTAGAAAAATGCAGACGAATTTCTTCGGCACGATCTGAATCTGCAGCTAAAATTTGATTCTCATTTGCCAAACGATACTCTTCATCGCTCATCCAAAAATCAGGTGCAGCCAGAGAATAAACCAATAATAAGTGAATTAAATCCAGCGAATCCTGTGTGATACCAACTTTGGTTAAAGGGTTTAAATCCAGAGTTCTTATCTCAACATAGTTAATCCCGTTATTGTAAAGATCATCCAAAACCCCACTTTTAGTTGAGCCTTTAAGGCGTAATTGTGAATAATATTCTTTAGCTGCGATAATATGTCCATCGGCAATTGCCTGCTTAATATCGGCGATATAATCATAAAGCGAGTTATAAGAAATATAAAAATGTTCTAAATTACGATAACCACTAATCCCATTACGGAAAGAACTTGCACCTTTAAAATTATAGCTATCTTCGGTTAATTTTTGTTTTTCGCGTTTACTACACGCAATATAAGACTCGTGCGCAACTGAATTAGCACCCGTTAAATAGATCACTAACCAGCAGAATTTTAAATAATAGCGGGCTACTTTAAGATAAACCTGATCGCGAAACTCACGAAAAGATAGATTATCTGGATTGGCACAATACATTAGCTTTAAAAACTTATCGCTAAATGAAAAATTAAAATGCACCCCCGACAGGAGCTGTTTGCGTTTACCATATTTGTGCGCCAAATACTCGCGATACTCCGTAATTTCTGGATCTTCAAACTGGGCTTCTTTAATTAAATTATCATCATCGGGCAAACGTGGCGGTAATGAGTACGGCCATAAAACTTCATCTTTTAATTCTAGCGAGACCAAATCATGCAACGCTTCCATAAATTTTAGCGCCGCGGCAGGTGAATCAAATGGAGGTGTTACCATCTCAACCTGAGATTCAGCAAAATCAGTGGTAATGTATGGATGCTTGGCTTTATCACCAAAGACTTCAGGATGAGGCGTTAACGCCAAATTCCCACCCATATCGGTGCGAACATTTTCTTTTTCTAAGCCAAAATTACCGCTTAATAATAAGCCACCAAGCTTGTGCTCTTTGATTAAGTTATAGAAATTCACCACGACTCCTTTATGTTAGAAAACTATCTGGTAGATGATACCCCTTATTATAGCCTCAAACCCAAACCACGCACAATCATAAATCAGAACTTATATCCAGCTATAGTATAATAACGTCAATACCGCGTGATGTAATGGGAAGATGGGATATGCAAAAAAATACTCTAGATTTGTTAATTGGCAATTTATGGCAAATTGATACAGCTAAATTAACTCGATTATGCCAAAATGCAGTTATTCCACTACCACAGCTTCGCCAGCAGAGCGTATTAAACGCTACCTCACAAGTACGATCATCAGAAATTGCTGCCTCCACCATAATTGCGCCCTCATCAATCCAATTAGCGCCAATACCCGCCGTAGTATCAGCTAAGCCTCAGCCACAAGAACCACGACAGAACCAAGATACTCAAGTAGTAACAACAGCACAGCTAGTGAGTACACTCGAAAATATAAATTGGGAACAACTAGCTCATAAAGTAAGCATTTGTGAAAACTGCAAACTTTGTGAAAATCGCACCCAGACCGTTTTGGAACGCGGAAATCGCAGCGCCCGGTGGATGTTTATTGGGGAGGGACCTGGTGAACAGGAGGATTTGCAAGGACGCCCATTTGTCGGAGCGTCGGGGCAGCTATTAGATAAAATGATTGCAGCTATGAAATTAAATACAGAAAACGATGTTTATATTGCCAACGTGATCAAGTGTCGCCCGCCACGCAATCGCAATCCAGAACCAGAAGAAATAAGCTCGTGTAAAAATTATTTATTACAACAAATTAATTTGGTTAAACCACAAATGATTATTACTCTTGGTCGCTATGCGGTGCAGACTCTATTAGATACGGAACTAGCCGTTGGTAAACTACGTGGAAAAGTTCATCATTATCAGAGTATTCCATTGATTGCTACCTACCATCCGTCATATTTACTGCGTACACCGAGTGCTAAAAAAGATGCATGGGATGATCTTCAGTTGGCAATGCACAGCTATGCCCAAGCAGCTGGTTTATCATCCTAAGAGAAGAATTACTTGAGTGGGTGATAGCGCCTGCGATGGTCTATAGACAATAGTATCCCAAAACCAATCATAAGTACAATCGTAGCAGTACCACCATAACTAATCAATGGCAACGGTACGCCAACCACGGGGAAAATCCCGCTTACCATTCCCATGTTAATCAGAACATATAAGATAAATGATAAGGTAATACTACCAGCCATAGTTTGCGAAAACCGATCTTGGGCTAGGCGAGTTATCCGTAAACCACGCAGCGCAATTAAAAGATAAAGGGCTAAGATAACTGCAACACCAATATAACCAAATTCTTCAGCCAATACCGTTACCACAAAATCAGTATGTTTTTCAGGAATAAAATTCAAATGAACTTGGCTACCATGCAAGTATCCTTGACCATGCAAACCACCAGACCCAATCGCAATTACCCCTTGAATAATATGGTAACCTTTACCCAAAGGATCCGACTGTGGGTCAATCAAAGTTAAAATCCGATGCTTCTGGTAGTCTTTAAGTAATCCCCAGATCAGTGGACTAGATGCTACAATAGATACCAAACTAATGATCATTACTTTCCACGGCAAACCAGCAAAAAATAAGACA
>SSGY01000054.1 GCA_008017145.1 Neisseriales bacterium | reverse complement strand
ATACAGTTGGTCGCATGAATAGTTGCCACACATAAGTGCCCAGTCTCCGCAAATTGTAAAGCGTATTCCATTGCTTCTGCATCACGAATCTCACCAATTAGTACCACATTTGGTGCTTGACGAAGAGCGGACTTTATTGCATTGTGCCAACATTCGGTATCAACACCGACTTCACGCTGTGACACGATACAATTTTGATGTTGATGAACAAACTCGACTGGATCTTCAATTGATAAAATATGCCCATATGAGTTTTTATTCCGATGATCAATCATTGCCGCCAACGTTGTTGATTTACCTGAACCAGTCTGTCCAATTACTAAAATCAAGCCTTTACGCTCCATCGCTAATTCAGCCAAAACAGGTGGAACTTTCAAATCTTCGAGTGTAGGCACTTTAGTGTTAATCTTACGTAACACCATTGCAGTTTTATTTTGTTCACGATAAGCATTAACCCGAAAGCGTCCACCATCAACGGCAATTGCAAAATTTAACTCTTTCTCAGCATCATATTGCTTACGTTGCGCATCATTCATAATTGAATATACTAATAAACTTGCTTGCTCCGGAAGAAGCTTCTCACTAAACTGAGGTGTCATTTTCCCATCAATTTTAAATGATGGTGCAAAACCTGATATGATAAAAGTATCATCTGCACCGATTATCAGGGCTTGTTTCAACAAATAACTCATAAAGAGTTTAGCACTTGCTGACTCACGAATCATATTAACTTCAATAGCCATCAACCATAACCTCTCTATAGATCAAAAAATAATTCTTTTTGGACTGCATATACTGACGCAGCTTCAGCTGAAATATCGCCGCTTTTAACTGCTTTTATCAATGCTTGATCCATGGTTTGCATTCCATATTGTTGACCAGTTTGGAGAGCTGAATTAATTTGTGAAACCTTATTTTCACGGATTAAATTTTTAATCGCCGAATTAACCAACATGATCTCATGCACTGCCACGCGCCCTGAATCATCTTTTTTCTTAATTAAGAGCTGTGAAATTACCGCGCGCAAACTTTCAGACAACATCACCCGCACCATATCTTTTTCGGCAGCAGGAAAAACGTCAATAACCCGATCAATTGTTTTTGCCGCGGATGAGGTATGCAGCGTTCCAAAAACCAAATGTCCTGTTTCAGCAGCAGTTAATGCCAAACGAATGGTTTCTAAATCACGCATCTCACCGACCAAAACGCAATCAGGATCTTCACGAAGTGCTGATTTTAAAGCATTAGCAAAACTTTTAGTATGTGTATTCAGCTCACGTTGATTAATCAGGCTACGCTTACTAGTATGGACAAACTCCACTGGATCTTCGACAGTTAAGATATGCTGATAATCGGTTTCATTGATATAATCAACCATCGCTGCCAAGGTAGTTGATTTACCTGAACCTGTCGGACCTGTTACCAGAACAATACCTTTGGTAAAAGAGGCAATTTCTTTAAAAATATTGGGTGCATTAAGTTTTTCTAATGATAATATTTTAGATGGAATACTTCTGAAAACCGCACCAACTCCTCGGGTTTGCATAAAAATATTGGCACGAAAACGCGAAACGTTTGGAATCTCAAAAGCAAAATCGACTTCCATATTCTGTTCAAATATCTTACGCGTATTATCATTCATAATATCATAGACCATATTTTTTACTTCGGTAGAGTCTAGTGGTGGTAAATTTACTTTACGGATTTCACCATTAACCCTAAGCATCGGAGGCAATCCACTTGATAAATGCATGTCCGAAGCTTTATTCGCGACACCAAAAGTAAGTAATTCAGTAATATCCATGGAAAAACCTTAAAAAGAAAACGAATTAATGATTAAACAAACAACTTGAGAGTAAACCTATTTAGCATAGTACGACGGATAGTTAAAAATTAATTTGGCAGTATCAAATCCCTGTTGTTCAGCGATAGAAATCAACCTTTGAATATCCTCAAGCGCAGGTGTTTCCTCACGAGAATAAATCCATAAATATTTTGTATCTGGACTTGCTACCATTGTATAAGAGGCATCGGCATAAATTATCCAATAATCGCTCCGTCCAAGATGCGTCCAACGTAACCAAGTTGGGAATGATGTAACAATTAGTCGACCATCACCATTCAAGTTATTTTCAGATAAATACGCAACCCCATTTCGCGTGTAAATATCTCCAGATACCGTGGCACAATTATTGGTAATTTGTATTTCATCACCTTTGTGCACATACTCTGTAGTTACAGGTGCCACACAACGCTTTTCAAAATAAATTGGTAATCTGGCAATCTCAAACCACTTACCCATATACTTGTCTACCGCAAAATTATTAATCGCAACAATTTTGCCAGACTCATTATCAACTACAGCACTGGAAACAGAGACACTTGATTCAGCCGCAAAACAACTTCCAGCAGCACATAAAAAGATTAATAATAAATTTTTCATTTGAACATCATCTACCATTTATAATTCAAATTAATTATCGATACCAGAACTTTGATTTTAACACATACACTATTTAATCAAGATGGGTAAATCATCATAATTCATTACGCCCATCTCAAAACTTGCCATTTTTATGATATTACATTTTTGGCATAAGATGCTTGAAATTTTTCATCATTTTCATCATACCGCCACCGCCGCTAAATTTCTTCATCATACCACTGATTTGTTCATATTGTTTTAACAGCTGATTAACTTCTTGCACGGAAGTACCACTACCCAAAGCAATCCGACGCTTACGTGAGGCTTTTAACAATTCTGGTTTTTGTCGTTCGAGCTTGGTCATTGAATCAATAATTGCAACATTTTTACGAATCATTTTATCATTAATAATCTGTGGCGCTTTTTCTGCAATATTGCCAGGTAATTTGTCTAAAATCTTGCTCATACCACCCATATTATTCATTTGCTCAAATTGCATTTTAAAGTCATTAAGGTCAAATCCTTTACCTTTTTTGACTTTATCCATTAGCTTTTTAGCTTCAGCTTCGTCAACATTACCCTTAACTTCATCAATCAGCGAGAGGATATCACCCATACCAAGGATTCGAGAGGCCATCCGATCAGGATAAAAAGGCTCTAAACCATTAATTTTCTCAGATACCCCGATAAATTTAATCGGTTTGCCAGTAATATTTCTGATTGATAATGCAGCACCACCACGCGCATCACCGTCCATTTTAGTCAGAATTACTCCAGTTAATGCTAAGGCATCATTAAACGCTTTAGCTGTATTCACTGCATCTTGTCCGAGCATCGCATCAACAACAAATAAAGTTTCAACCGGATTAAGCGACTTATGCAAATCTTTAATCTCATTCATCATGAATTCATCGACACTTAAACGACCTGCGGTATCGACAATCAATACATCAAAATAGTGTTTGCGAGCATAATCTAGCGCACTTAACGCGATTTCTTTAGGTTGTTGCTGTTCTGTTGAAGGGAAACATTCCACATTTAAGCTTTTAGCTAAAGTTTTTAGCTGCTCAATCGCTGCTGGACGATAGACATCGGCACTAACTACCAATACTTTTTTCTTGTCATTATCTTTCAAACGTTTGGCAAGTTTACCCACTGTAGTAGTTTTACCTGCCCCCTGCAAACCCGCCATCAGAATCACAGCTGGTGGCACGGCACTTAAATCCAATTGGTTATTAAATTCTCCCATCAGCGAGGTTAGTTTTTTATTAACCACATCAATTAATGCTTGCCCTGGGGTAAGACTACCAACAACCTTTTCACCCAGCGCTTCTTCCTTGACATCGGCAATAAATTGCTTAACTACAGGGAGTGCAACATCGGCTTCAAGCAAAGCAATCCGAATTTCACGTAGAGCATCGGCAATATTACTTTCAGTCAGGCGTGAATTACCTGATAAGGTTTTAACTACTCCGGAGAGTCTGGATGATAAATTTTCAAACATATTTGTGTTCCTATAACAATGACAATGTCTCTGACAACTGATTAATCCACATGCTAAAATGTGGACATTTAGCTTTAATTTTTTCTATATCACAATACAAAGCAAAATTACTTGCTCCCTTGGTATAAGCAAACTTCTCAAGCTGCTTTGCTGGATATTTGCTTGGTATTGTATTTATATTTTCTGGATTTAAGGCATAATTTTGTAAAATTTGCTCAATTTTGTTTTTGTTTCTGGCTAGCAATGGATCACTTCGCTCCAAAGCTTCAATGTCTGCAAAGCATAATGCTTCAAACTCATGTGGTTGAACATGAGGAATTACATTGCTACAGCTTATAGCACCTGCAATTAACTGTTGAACCTGTAAGGACTTATCTTGCGACGATAATTTATTGTTTGCCATAATTGCGCTATAATTATCTAGCTTGGCAGCATCAAGACCAACTAGATCAATTAGTGTCGTAACAATATCGTACTGCGGAGCAATATTTTTCAGCCGATCAATCAACTTACTGTATAAAATACCGCCTTGTAAATTTTGCACACTAACATTAAGCTTCTTACTGAGCTTACTTTGCAAATATTCGCTTAACTTACGATTAACAAAATTTTCTTCAGCATATCCCTCGACAACGAAGCACAAGTTAATCACGGTCTGCCGCCAATAACATTGGTTTCCCATAATTCGCCAAGTGTATAACTTTCTAACCAATTAGCCAAATCATGATTACTCAGACGCCTAAATTCGCTATACTTGTCTTTCTTGTCAACCACGATCACATCGTCTGGCTCAAATTGACTAAGTAATGTTGCCGATTGAGTACTAATGATTACTTGACGTTCTAAAGACGCACGTTTAATTAACCCAGACAAAACATTTAATGCCGTGGGATGTAGCCCAATTTCAGGTTCATCAATAATAATAACTTGTGGCTGTAGTTCACTTGGCATTAACAGCAATACTGCCAGCGCAATAAACCGTAATGAGCCATCTGATAAATAATGCGCCTTCCACGGAATATCAACATTATTTTTGTTAAACCACTCTAAACTTAAAAACTCACTATTATGGCGAATAACAAAATCATGAAAATCTGGCACGACATTCCGAATAGTATCCACGATCATTTTATAATATTCTGGATGTTTGTCATAAATTAGCTTAATCATACAGGCTAAATTTTGCCCATCAGCACGGAGGAATAAATTATCATTATTCGCAATGGTTGCTTTTAATGGTGAAGTGTCACTAGTATCGTGGAAATGAAACGTCTGAACTTCTTTTATATACTCTGTAGAATAATCATAACCAACGCTACCAAGATTTCGTTTAAGAAATAACTCTGACTCCTTACTTACATTTCGTGTTTCATACCACTTATGCTTTTTAAAATCTTCATTCTTAAATTGAAATACCTGCTCATCAGTAGGAACCAGAGTAAAACGATATGCTGTATTTACTACATTAATCTCCGCAGATAAAAAGCTTGAGGATGCACGACCGTAAAACAAGAACACATCTTGCCCACCTTTATTTATAGTATATGACTCCAGCTGACCAGACTCAATTTTTTTGAGTAAATTAAAAAAGCTAATCAAATTACTTTTACCAGCACCATTACTACCAATAAGTACGTTTAGTGGCTTTAATTCTAAATCAAGCTTTTTGATTGACTTATAATTTTCTAGCGTAATGTGTTTGATAAAGTTATTGCTATCCATTGTGTGACCTGATTAAGCTACCTTAATTCACTTGGGAGAGCAAAAGTCATATGCTCTTCAACTACATTTAGAGTTTCCGTAGTGTTAAACCCCTCTTGTTGCAAGCGCTTAATGACTCCCTCAACCAGCACCTCAGGTGCGGAAGCTCCAGCAGTAACCCCAACATTCGTCACCTGATCCAGCCATTCGCTTTTTATTTCATAATCAAAATCAATCAAATAAGATTTTACACCCAAGTTTTCTGCCAGCTCTTTAAGACGGTTGGAGTTAGAACTATTTTTACTGCCAATCACTAATACCGCATCACAACTTTTTGCCATTTCTTTGACTGCATCCTGACGATTTTGCGTAGCATAGCAAATATCTTCATTTTTAGGTAAGCGTAAATTAGGAAACGTTTCTTTTAATCGAGCAATGATTGATTTGGTTTCATCAACTGACAAGGTGGTTTGGGTAACTACGGCAATTTTTTCGATATCACGATCTAGTGGCAAAGTTTCAACATCAGCCTCAGATTCAACTAGATGAATGTGATCTTGCACTTGCCCCATCGTGCCTTCAACCTCAGGGTGACCACGATGTCCAATCATAATAATCGTATAGTTTTGTTTGTGCAAATTTTTAATCTCAACATGCACCTTACTTACTAGCGGACAGGTAGCATCAAAAATCATGGTTAAATTTTTT
>SSGY01000195.1 GCA_008017145.1 Neisseriales bacterium | reverse complement strand
TAATTACCCAAGCTATGATTTTGTAACCAGCGGCGATGTTAAGTATCACAAAGGTTATGCTTGTGAATATGTAACCCAAAATGGTAAAAAAGTTAAAATGGCGATGGCATATAATCCATCACATTTGGAAGTAGTTAATCCAGTGGTGCAGGGCGTAGTTCGTGCTAAACAAGATCGCCGCGGAACTAATAAAAATGCCGTTATGGGTGTACTGGTTCATGGAGATTCAGCATTAATTGGTCTGGGTACTAATCAAGCGGTATTTAATATGAGTCATACACGTACTTATGGTGGCTATGGTTTAATTCATATCGTAGTTAATAACCAAGTTGGTTTTACTACTTCACGGGTCAGTGATAATCGTTCATCACGTTATTGTACTGATATTGCTAAAATGATTGAATCACCAGTAATACACGTTAATGGTGATGATTTACGCGCTGTAGCATTTGCAACTGATCTTAGCGTTGCCTATCGTCAGAAGTTTGGACGTGATATTGTAATTGATATGGTTTGTTTCCGTCGTCATGGACACAATGAAGCCGATGATCCAACCCTAACACAGCCTTTAATGTATGCCAAAGTTAAACAGCATCCGGGAACTCGTGCGCTGTATGCAGCTCAGTTGGTTAACGAAGGTGTGATTGCAGCAGGTGAAGATAGCGCTTTGGTTGAAGCATATCGTACTGGTTTGCAAAAAGGCGAGCATATTAATAGTGCAAAAATGATTCCATTGCCACGCTATGATTTTGATGTTAAACCATTTATGAATGCTAAATGGGACGATAAAGTAAATACTAAAATCAGCAAGAAAAAATTAGCAGAACTTGCACAAAAAGTAACGACTAAGCCAACTGAGGCATCATTTAAACTGCATCCGACGATTGTTAAACTAATTGATTCTCGAGTTGCTATGGGTGCAGGAACTCAGCCAGTTGATTTTGGTATGGCAGAAACATTGGCTTATGCAGCACTACTTGATGATGGCATTAGTATTCGCTTAAGTGGTGAAGATGCCAGTCGTGGAACATTCTCACATCGTCATGCTGCATGGCATAATATGAACCGTAAGCAACTCAGCGAAGGGATTCATATTCCGTTGAAAAATGCGCAAAATAATAGCTGGTTTGCAGTTTATGACTCAATTCTCAATGAAGAGGGCGTTTTAGGTTTTGAATATGGCTATAGTTTAGAAAGCACTAAATCTCTAACAATCTGGGAAGGTCAATTTGGCGATTTTGCCAATGGCGCTCAAGTGATGATAGATCAATTTATCGTGTCTGGTGAAGCTAAATGGGGTAATTTGAGTCGCCTTGCAATGATTCTTCCGCATGGTTTTGATGGACAAGGTCCAGAGCATTCATCAGCTCGTATTGAACGCTTTTTACAATTAGCCGCTGAAGATAACATTATTGCAGTAATTCCATCGACTGCGGCGCAGATGTTCCATATGATACGCCGTCAAGCAAAATCAAACTTTGCGAAACCATTGGTAATTTTCTTATCTAAACGTTTATTGCGTGCTAAAGAAGCTATGAGCGATCTGAATAGCATTACTGATGGAGTGTTTTTACCTGTTATTGCTGATGACAGTGCTAAAAAAACCGCTAGCCGAGTGATTTTGTGTACTGGTCAGGTGTATTATGATTTAGTTAAAGCACGTGCTGAGAAAAATTTAGCCGATAGCGTTGCAATCGTTCGTGTGGAGCAATTATATCCATTCCCAGCAGAACAAGTTAAAGCGGAATTAGCTAAATACACCAAAGCTAAAGATTTTGTTTGGGCTCAGGAAGAACCGTATAATCAAGGGGCATGGTTGCAAATTCGTGAAGATTTAGATGATGCGTTGGGTGGTAAATCACGCTTTAAAGCGGCAAGCCGTCCGCGCGCAGCAGCTCCAGCTTGTGGTACTTCAACTATGCATAATCAACAGCTGGCAGATCTGTTAGCTGCAGCATTGACTAAGTAATGCAAAAAACTATTAATTTGTTAGGTATTATTGCGTTGGGATCATTCGTTGCAGGAATGTTCCCCGCAGTTGGTATTTATTTTTCGATATTAGGTTTTATCTTAACCACGGTTTTGTACGCTAAAGTTGATAAGCTGGGTTATGGCACTAATTTGCTTAACTTTACGCTGTACCAATGGGTAGTGATACTAGTTCCAACTGGGATTTTGACCTATTTGGGGGTAGAACGTTTTTCCCAAGGCAGTAATGGCGTTACCTATCTGATTATTATGCTGGTTGTTGCGTTGCTTTTATTTTTGGCATTTACCAATTATTTTATTGCCAAAAGTCTATTGAGCTTGGGTGAACAAACTGATAGCTTATGGTTTAAAATTAGTGGCACGTTAACCAAGGTTGGAGCATTTACGATGCCGATATTGCTCGGGATGTTGTTTGTGATGCTGGCACAGCCATTTTTCTTACTGGGGTGCATTTTATATAAGCCTGCAGGGGAGATGAAATGAGTAAATTACATCAATTTGCGTGGTTGAGTTTGATACTCAATCTACTAGGTTATGTGACTCATTGGGGTGGCTTTTTTAGCTTGCTAGGTTTTATTGCAACGATTTTTCTCTACCTACAATTTGAACGTCGTAATTTTGTTGATAAAATTGTAAAATTATATATAATAACTTCACTGTTAATGACCTTAAGCTTATTTCTTGCTGCTGCGGCTTACATTATTCAAGTACGTACTCACGTAATGTCGATTGGTTCGATCAGCTTACTTGCTGTTGCGTATTTAGTTGGCTTAGGGGTAGCCTTTTTGACCTACAAATTAAGCACGAAGGTTCGTTTAATTGCTGAGCATTGTAATTCTAAAGCATTTAGGGTTGCCTCGATTTTATTTAAAATTTCAGCATATACTATGCCCTTAATTGTTGGCATTTTAATTCAGGCGATAGCGCAGTTAGCAGTATTGATTGCCGCTATTATTTATAAACCACATCTTAACCAAGTATAATTTTTATTTAGGGATTGTTTTATGAAAATTGAAATCAGAGTTCCTCAGTTACCTGAGTCAGTAAGTGAAGCGGTATTGTTAGACTGGCACAAAAAAGTTGGAGAATTTGTTAAACGTGAAGAAAATTTGATTGATCTGGAAACCGATAAAGTAGTTATGGAACTTCCTGCTTCAGAAGATGGTGCGCTAGTTGAGATTATTGGTAAACCTGGCGAGACAGTTAAAAGCGGTCAATTGATTGCGTATTTTGACACTTCAGTTAAAGCGGAAGCTGCAGCGCCTGCAGCAGCGGTAGCAGCGACACCCGCTGCATCAGCGCCAGCTGCTGCACCTGCAGCAACAGCAAAAGGTACTCCAGCAATGCCAGCGGCAGCTAAAGTTGCTGCAGATAATGGTGTTGATCTGGCGCAAGTTGCAGGTAGTGGTCGTGGTGGTCGTGTTCTTAAAGAAGATGTGCTTGGTGCAATGTCAGGCAAAGGTTCACGGATTGAAGAGCGTGTGCCAATGAGCCGTTTACGTAAACGTGTTGCTGAACGCTTATTAGAGAGCCAACATACCAATGCGATATTAACTACGTTCAATGAAGTTAATATGAAACCAGTTATGGATTTACGCGCTAAATACAAAGATCATTTTGAGAAAAAACATGGCGTTAAGCTAGGCTTTATGTCATTCTTTGTTAAAGCCGCAATTGCTGCAATGAAACAATATCCAATTGTAAATGCTTCAGTTGATGGTGAAGATATTGTGTATCATGGTTATTTTGATATCGGAATTGCGGTTGGTTCACCACGTGGTTTAGTTGTGCCAATTTTACGTAATGCCGAAAATATGTCGATTGCCGATATTGAGAAACAAATTGCCGATTTTGGTAAACGTGCTAAAGATGGTAAACTTGAAATTGAAGAATTAACTGGTGGTACATTCTCTATTACCAATGGTGGTACTTTTGGTTCAATGATGTCAACGCCAATTATTAATCCACCGCAATCTGCGATTTTAGGTATGCACGCGACTAAAGAACGTGCCGTGGTTGAAAATGGTCAGGTGGTGGTACGTCCGATGATGTATCTGGCATTATCTTATGATCACCGGATTATTGATGGTCGCGAGGCGGTTTTATCGCTAGTTGCGATTAAAGATGCGTTGGAAGACCCTGCTCGTCTATTATTGGATTTATAATTTGTTAAATAAAGCAGGTGGGTTTTCCCCTGCTTTATTCTATTGAAAGTGAAAATACGAAATGACTAGTCGAATCTATTGTATCGCAGAATTTGAACCTAAGCTTGGGCATGAGCAAGAATTATTTGAGAAATTAACCAGTTTGGAGCCTTTGGCTCTTCGTGAAGATGGTTGTGTGCGTTATCGGGTAACTCGCCAAATTAAACATCCGCAAGCACCACAGGAGTCAAAATTCTCGATTGTATTTAATGAAGAGTGGGCAAGTATTGAAGCGTTTGAAGCGCATTGTGCTCAGCAGTATTTAATAGATTTTTTTGAGCGTTATGTTGGCAATCCAGAGACTTCAATTACTGCAGATTGTAATGTGCGCTTATTTAGCGATGAAGTGTAGTTTAAGAGGATAAAAATATGCAAAATTTTGATGTAGTAGTTATTGGTGGTGGTCCTGGTGGCTATGTTGCAGCAATTCGTGCTGCACAGCTGGGCTTTAGTACTGCGTGTATTGATGGTTATGTGCGCAATGGCAAATATTCATTAGGTGGAACTTGTTTAAATGTTGGTTGTATTCCTTCTAAGGCGTTATTACAATCTTCAGAAAACTATGCTGAATTAACCCATAGTTTTGCTGATCATGGTATTAGCTGTGACAACCCACAGATTGATATTAAAAAAATGTTGGCGCGTAAAGAAGAGATTATTGGTAAAAATGCTAATGGAATTTCATTTCTATTCAAAAAAAATAAGATTACTGAAATTCACGGTTGGGCAAGCTTTAAACAAGCTGACTCAGGCAAATATATTATCAGTGTTGATGATAAAGGTACTCAGCAAGAGATCAGCGCGACTCACGTGATCGTGGCAACTGGTTCTAATTCACGTCATTTACCACAGTTGGCAACAGATAATATCAACGTATTAGATAATGAAGGTGCATTAGATTTAACTGCAGTACCAAAAGAATTATGTGTAATTGGTGCTGGAGTGATCGGTTTGGAAATGGGTAGCGTTTGGAGCCGAGTTGGCGCTAAAGTTACTGTACTTGAAGTTATGGATAAATTTTTGCCCGCTGCTGATGAACAAGCCGCTAAAGAATTACACAAGAATCTGTTGAAACAAGGTTTAGTGATTAAAAATGGTGTAAAAATTGGCGAAATTAAAAACGGTAAGAAAAAAGTTACGATTAATTATGAACATAATGGCGAACAACACAAGCTTGAAGCAGATAAATTATTGGTATCAATTGGCCGTGTGCCAAATACCAATGGTCTGAATGCTGAAGCTGTCGGCTTGAAACTTGATGAGCGTGGCTTTATCGTAGTTGATGACGAATGCAAAACTAATTTACCAAATGTTTGGGCAATTGGTGATGTTGTGCGTGGTCCTATGCTGGCACACAAAGCATCTGAAGAGGGTGTAATTGTTGCTGAACGGATTGCTGGACAACATCCGCATTTTGATTTTAATACTGTTCCTTGGGTTATTTATACTAATCCTGAAATTGCATGGGTTGGTAAAACAGAACAACAACTCCAAGCAGAAGGTGTGGCATTCAAAAAAGGTGTAGCATCATTTATGGCAAATGGACGTGCGCTAGGTCTAGGTAATAGCGTTGGTTTTGTCAAAATGCTGGCATGTGAGCAAACTGATCGAATTTTGGGCG
>SSGY01000169.1 GCA_008017145.1 Neisseriales bacterium | reverse complement strand
ATCTTGGATGAAGCGCAAAATACGACACCAGAACAAATGAAGATGTTCTTAACTCGGATTGGCTTTGGCTCTAAGGCGGTTATCACTGGAGATTTGACTCAAATTGATCTGGATAAACGGCAAAAAAGCGGGCTAGTTGAAGTAGAGCGCATACTTGGCAAAATTCGTGGAATTGAATTTCACAAATTTACCAAACAAGATGTCGTGCGTCATCCACTGGTACAAAAGATTGTTGAAGCCTATGAGAACGAATAACATAACTGCTCCTCCTATGTTGCAATAGCATCGTCACAAGAGACTTCTCATGTACACTACGTCGCCGTGTCCCTAGCTCTTACAGCATGTTGTGGCAGTTATGGATAATATTTATCAATCGTCAGTATGGCATTTTTCTAACTGACCGCCAATAAACTTGCAGCGAATTACACCATTGGTTACAGTTTTAATTTTTAGCACATTACCACCATTTTTACCTTTACGAGACTCTAAGACATTACAATAATTTGTCACATCATTGATGTTAGATTGTGAATTTAAAGTGTAGCGCCCGCAACTAACATTATTGTTGCCCAAATACAGTGATTCAGCACTAGCTAGTCCAATAAAACTTAAACTAAGTAATAGAAATTTAATCATTTTGTAGACTCCTCTAGTTTAGCAATTAAAACCTGACGTAACAATAAAATCAATGCTATATATTTTAACACTAAAATACTTTGCAAGTAATACGGATTATTTTTTACCGCAAATAAAAAGAACCCTTGAATAAAATCAGGTATCTCCAAAAGATAAAACCAACGCCAATCAATTTTATAATCCACCAAAACTAAAAATGGCAATAAATACAGGTTGTATTGCGGCGAATAGACTCTATCGGTTAAAATAAACAAAATCATCACAATTAATAACTGCCGTGCCAGAGGCAAATGGTGATATTTGCGAATAAAGTATAAATAGCTTCCTGCAAATAAACATAAGCTAACTTTACCTGACCATGAGCCAATGCCGAAATGATCAAAGAGTGTAAATACCAGCCAAGTCCAAGAACCATCTGCCACCGTCCGTGCATAGTTTTCTTGAATCTGCCATAAATATGGATAACTCCACGCACTCCAATCAGAAATCATAAAGGGTAAATTTAGCGCAAGCCAGATTACCACCATAAAAGACACTAGTTCTAGCCGCTTATCTTTTGGTGCGGCAAAGAAATAAACTGGAAAGAGAAATACTGGAAATACTTTTATAGCAGTACCAAGTGCCAACCAACTTGCTGACCAATTATATTTCTCGCGGCTAAAACAATAATAACTAAGCACAATGGTAGCGATAGGCAAAACATCAACATTCATCAAGCCATAAAATAAAAAACTCGGCGCTAACAACCAATACATCAATAAGCGCTGCCAACTTCCACGGATAATAAATAAATAACATGAGCTAATCACGGCTGAGGCGGTTAGAATTGCAACAATAAACCAAATATAATAATTATAATCTTCAGCGACACCTGGTATTTTAAATAATACTCTAAAAATACCCTGAATTAATGCAGGATACTCACGAGGATAAGGAAACCCCTTACTGAGGTAATTATCCCAGCAATACCATAGATCTCCAAAATAAGTCGTAAAATGCTCATACATATAATACAAAGTTATCATATTTCTACGCATTACAAACTCTGGCAATAGTGCAATTAGAGTAACTAATACCACCGTCAGTAATTGACGATAATTTTTATGCTGGCCCATTATTTAGCACTACCCTTTTAAAAGCAATTAGAAATTCCAACTTGTCATCCAACGTAAATAATTCAAAGTATAGCTGCGTGGTACTTCTAAACCAGCTAGACTAGAAAAGAACAAGGCGAACAAAGCAATATTTAGTAATAAATAACCATAGACCAGATAGCGATATGATGCTTTATTACTTTGATATGCCAAATAAATAAAATAGCTAATTCCCAAAATTAAAAAGGGAGTAACGCTGTAGAAATAATAAATAAAACTAATCCTTGCAACTAAGGCATAAGGTAAATACTGAGCGCAGATTGCTAAAAACAAAAAACCTACTCTAAAATCTGCCTGACGCGTAACCCATAGATAGCCAAGCATAATAGTAGTAATCCACATTAGCCAATAAACAGCAGGATTTCCAAGTAATGCAATTGAAGAAGATAAGCCTGCATCGTTTTGCCAATAATACACCGATAATGGCATTTTATCCAATGGCCAGCTCCACCAGTTAGACGCATAGGGATGCGTAGCATAAGTTAATCCATGCAAATTAAAATCTAAAATCCCTAATTGCGTAGTATAAATAAAACTAAACAGATTATCGGCATGGTTAATCAAGACATATGGGATATAGATCAACACATAAATAGTTAATGGCAGCACAATAAATAACAAGGCTAAGTTTAGCACTGTTTTAGTGACGCTCGCAAGCGTTAATTTCTGCTTAACTAACTCACCGTAAATTAAGATTAATACAATAAATGGTGCCGAATACAGCGCATTCCACTTACAAGCAAGAGCAAGAGCAAAACTGACTGCTGCAGCCAGTAAATAGCGCAAAACAGCTACAAAACTAGCCCCTGACTTACGCGTCTCAATATAACGGTATAAGAAAAAGTACTCTATTGCTAAAAATAAAGTAACAAACGGGTCTATTGACGCAGTACGACCAATCGAAAAATGCATGAATTCAAACATCATTAGTAATGATGCCGCAATGGCTACCCGACGATCTTTAAACAGTGCTTTAGCAAAAATATAGCTTATACTCACTAAAAAGACACTGCTCAAATCAGGCATAATCCGCCAACCAAAAGGTGACATTCCAAATATCAGCACCCCAACAACAATCAGTAAGATACCTAATTGCGGATGCACCCAGACATCAGGAGGCTGACCTTGCAGATATTGGTACGCAGAAGTAGCATAGTAAATTTCATCGAATACAGTACTAGATTGCCAGTTATCCTCGATATGTTCTGGCATAGTAGTTGCGATAAAATCATTTAGTACCAAATTATTGGGATTATTACTACTGTCAACATGATAATCTGTCACTAGATTATTTTGTGTATCTACTACAGCAAATTGATTAACCCCAAGTGAGCCTTGTTCCAAACGAATAACGACTGAAGATACTGGCTGAGAAGTATTAAAAGTTAGTTTATTCCAACGAAAAAACGGAGAGTAACCTAAATTAACGCTCTTATCAGTAATAGGAAGATTATTATTCATTGCATCTACTGCGCTAGTAGTGTATTTTCCTTTGACAAATGCAGTAGAATAATATAACGTAGCAAGTTGCTGTGGATGATTGAAGGTTACAACCAATTGGGCTCCAGGATTATCAACCTGCCAGGCTTTATCATAAGTCCGAAAATCTGCAAAATGAATCAATGAAATCAAAAAATAAACAATGCTTAAGCCAGCAATCCACCATTTATCCTGACGATCCAGAATTGTATGCTTTGGTAAGAGAAGCTGATTCTTACGAATGAGATAAATAAAGTAGCCAAGCAAGACAAGTAAAGTGGCGATCAGAAATAGAATTTGAAAATTAAGCATATTACCTACCGTATTAGTTAGCGCCGCGTACGGAAGCAGCGTTTAAAGTCGATGGATTTAATCATTATTTTATAAACATCACCAAGAACAGTGCTAAATAAAATTACAATTCCACCAATGAGCACACTTGATTTAATTGATTCGCCCATCCAATAAGCAAAAAAAGTTGCAGTTACTGATTCAAGGCTAAAAATAATTGCCGCCTTATTCGAACCAATCACACGCTGATATTTTATCTGCAGGAAAAATGGAATTACCGTTGCAATGACGGCACAATATAGAATGCTCCACCAAAACATACTATTGTCAGGAATTACAATATTGTGTGGTGCCAGAATAAAGCCGGGAATCAAACTGGTAAAAAGTATCTGATAAAAAGTCAGCAGTTTTAGATTATGGCTCACCAAACTTGATTTTTCAGCACAAATAATTCCAACTGCAATACATAGTGCAGATAGAATCACCAATGATTCACCACGACCAAAATGCCCATGTAAACCAGCGCCGCTAATCAGATAAATTCCCCATAAGCAGAATAATGCGGCAACTACTTCAATCACTCGTGGACGCCCCATATTAAACAGTGGAAGCAAAAACGGTACCATAACCACATTTATCCCAGTTAAAAAAGCCGCCCGCGATGAGTCCATATATTTTAGAGACATTGCCTGTAAAATAAATGAGCCACTATTAAGAATACCAATAATCAGACCGTAACGTACATCTACCCAATTTAGTTTGCGCTTAGATACCGCAGAAATAAAAATCGGCAGCATAACCAATGCCGCCAAAATAAAGCGCCAAAATACAAATAAACTTGGCGCATAACCTGCGACTATCCGATGCATTAGCGGAAAAGTTATCCCCCACATCACCGGGACTGTCAGTAAAATCAAATACGCTTTTAATTCACGATTCATCAGTGCTACTACTCATTCTCATCCAAATCCTTCATTGACTAATTCAAAGCCAATTAGCAAGCAAGTTAGCATCTGCAAGAACCAGATCAAAAACATTCGCTACCGATGCAGTTGGTTTTAGGATAAGGCTAAGCAACTGTTCTTGTCTAAACAAAGTAAGCGTAATATCTTCATTGGCACACACAAATGCTAATTGCTTTTCGGGATTAGTTAGCTTGACATTATTTAATGCCACGATTAAATCCCCTGCTGCTAAACCTGTCGCTTGAGCTGGGGTATTGTCGTAAACATTTTTCACTAAATAACCAAGTGACTGCTTGTCTAATTTAGCGCCTAAGTCCAATGTAATTGTATTTGTTGGAGTTACTAAGTTAGCCTGCTGCTCGAAATATTTACCGCTATCCTGATGGTTTTTAGCGATGCGTTCAGTTAAATTCAAACCAAATTTAGCCAGTAAATCTTTAAATGGTAGTAATTCAGTAGTTTCCGTTGCCAAATGAATAAACTCGGCTAGATCAACTCTAGTTGCGGCTTTAATCAGTGCTGGAATTTCATCCTCACCAACCCCAACTGGATTTTGTTGCCATTGCTGAAATAAATAACGCATTACATCATCAAGGCTAAATTCAGATTGCTCACGAATTAATAAATCCAGACATAGCGCAACTAAAGAACCTTTGACATAATAACTCACGATACTATTTGGACTATTTTCGTCCTGACGATAGTATTTAATCCAACTGGTTAGGCTACTATTAGCTAAGCTTTGTTGAGTTACACCAGCAAATTTATAGACATTGTTGAGATTATCAGTTATAAAGCTAAGATATTTTTCCTGATTAATCACCCCACTACGATAGAGCACCAAATCATCATAATAAGAAGTCACACCCTCAAACCACCAAAGTAGCTTGGTGTAATTCTCCTGCCCAAGATTATAAGGTGTAAAGACCTGCGGTTTAATCCGCTTAACGTTCCAAGTATGAAAAAACTCATGACTAATAAGACCAAGTAATTTGATATAATCTTCGTCATTTGAGCGATTAAGATTCGGTAGCGCATAGTATGGTGCCATCAGCAAAGTCGAATTACGATGCTCTAAACCAGTATAAATTTCCCCAGAAAGATTTAGGATAAAACCGTAGCCTGAGTAAGGAGCCGCTCCACCAAAAAGTTTAATCTGATAATCGCAGATTTTGTGCATGTCGCTAATCATTCGCTCACGATCAAACGGTGGAATAGTACCTGATAAAATCAAATAATGATTAACTCCAGCAACGCTAAACTCCAGTCGCTCGAAAGCTCCCAATTCAAATGGTGAATCAATCAGTTCATCGTAGTTTTTCGCATTAAATACCTCATTATCATCGGCGGCTAGCCCACAAGCCACTTGCCAATCATCTGGTAAATTAGCAAACTGCACTTGATGAATATTATTTTCATAGCCTGCGACGCTCAAACATAAACTAGTTGGGTTAAAATAACCACGTTTAGCATCTAAAAAAGCGGTGCGGATACCATATTCATAAGCATAAACAGTATAGCTAACTTCAACTTGATCGCCTGCCGTAAGACCTTCTAGTAACCAGTTATTT
>SSGY01000209.1 GCA_008017145.1 Neisseriales bacterium | reverse complement strand
GGAATCAATCCCGAAAACTTACAAGATTTTTGGACCGGGTAATAAATACGTGACCGAAGCCAAGATTCAAGCAGCGCAACATCATCAAGGTGCGGCAATGGATATGCCAGCTGGACCTTCGGAAGTACTGGTAATTGCTGATGAGAAAGCTAATCCGATTTTTGTGGCAAGCGATTTACTCGCGCAAGCCGAGCATGATGTAGCAGCACAAGTGATTTTAGTTACGACTTCAGCGCAGTTGGCGGAGAAAGTTCAACTTGAAGTGGCACGCCAAACAGCGTATTTATCGCGTAAAGAAATTATTGAGCAATCATTGGCAAAAAGCGCGACAATTATTGCTGCAGATATGACGGAAGCTTTTGCAATTTCTAATCAATATGCACCAGAGCATTTGATTTTGCAGATCGAAGATGCCGAGAGCTATTTACCACAGGTGATTAATGCAGGCTCAGTGTTTGTCGGTGCATGGACACCTGAGTCAGTAGGGGATTATGCCAGCGGAACTAATCACGTCTTACCAACGTATGGCTATGCTCAAATGTATAGCGGTTTGGATGTGATTGCATTTATGAAATCAATTTCTTTCCAAAATCTATCTGAAGCAGGGATTCGCCATTTAGGACCTACGGTTGAAACCTTGGCTGATCTCGAAGGCTTAGATGGACACAAAAATGCAGTGACAGTACGCTTGGATTATTTGCGTGGTTAGTATTAGTTTTATCGTTAATAAGAGTACTTTGGGTAATGAAATTTTAATTTAATGAAATGGGAGTTTTATAATGAAAAATAAATTTTTATGTATTGGTGTTTTGAGTTTATCACTTATGGCTTGTGCAAGTAATCAATCTGCTAACACAACAGCGAATCAACCGCCACAGACTAATCCGTCGGATGCGGTGAATATTAGTTCAAATGATGCAGACAATGCAAATATCAATAATAATGCAAACGCTGATCAAGCGACTAATTCAGTTTATTTTGGTGTTGATCAGTATAATGTCGATAATCAATATGATTCAGTTATTGATTATAATGCCAATTATCTGGCAAGTCATAATGGTGCTAGTGTGAAAGTAGCGGGTAATACCGATGACACTGGTTCGGTCGAATACAATCTTGCGCTAGGTCAACGCCGTGCTGATGCAGTGAAAAAAGCCCTGATTGCCAAAGGTGCAAATATGAATCATATTGAAGCGGTATCAAACGGCAAATTGATCGCTAAATTTTCTAATGCTAGCGATGATGGACGGGCAAAAAATCGTCGCACTGATATTATCTTTACCAAGCAACAACCAGCGAGTTATCACTTAGATGCTAATGGGTTACCTGTAGTTAAATAGGTCATGTTTTAGCTGTCTAAAATAATAGATACCTCTAATTTAGTGTGAGAAGTCTCTTACTATTTCTTTGAAAGATCTTAATGTAAATGGATTATAGTTTAGTAAAAAAATATTTAGATAATCAGAAAATCAAAGTTGTAGAAACTTACGACTTTGAAAATAAGAGAGTTAAGTACTCCAACAAAATCATAGGCTGGAAAATAGATAAGTTCAGGGGTGATGAAGAAATAGTAAGAGCGTATATTCTTGCCAAACTTGTTAATGAACTAGGTTACAAACCTGAAAGCATTGAACTTGAGAAACAGTATGATATTGGCAGACCAAAGGTAAATAAGCCGCGTATTGACATAGTTGTTCGTGATGGGAAAATGGCTTTTTTATACATTGAATTAAAAAGCCCACAGGAATACGAAAAAGACAAAGACGAAGTAATTGAAAAGCAACTTTTCAATTTAGCATCACAAGAAAAAGGGCAAGGTTTTGATGTTAAATATCTTGTGCTTTATACCATTGAAATAGTTGGCAATGAAATAAAAGACAAAACTATTTTAATTGACTACGACAAATTTGCTTCGTTTGACGCTTGGAAAAATGTAAGAGATTTTGCCGATCAACTTCCTGAGAGATACGGAAAAGCACAAAAAGAACCATACATTAAAGGTGGAAAAAAAGATTTAAATACAAACTTTACTCATTTTCAACTCGATTACAAAAGAGCCAATTTACATAATGTTCTTTGGGGCGGCGGCGGAACAGACGACAATGATGTTTTCTCTTCGTTGGTAAATATCATTCTTGCTAAAATTCAAGACGAAAGTGAAAAGAAAAAAGGAGAAAAATACGATTTTCAGATTTTTTCTTTCAAAGATGGTGAAAGTTTTGAAACCAATGAGCAACTTTTTGAACGAATCAACGAGCTTTATAGAAGAGCATTAAAACAGCGTTTAAATGTTGTTGATGAAACCCGGCTTAAAAAATCTTACATCATTGACGAAAACAAGTTTTCATTAGCAAAACTTAAATACTCTGTTTCAGAATTAGAACAGTTCAGCTTTGTTGATGGTAAAAATAGCTTCACAGGAAAAGACATTTTAGGAGATTTCTTTGAAGGAATAATCCGAGAAGGTTTTAAGCAAAGCAAAGGGCAGTTTTTTTACTCATATTAACATTGTGAAATTTTTGCTTTGGGGCTTACAACTTGACAAGTTAGCCATTGATAGAGTGAATAATGATTTAGAAATACCTTACTGTATTGACCCAAGTGCAGGTAGTGGAACATTCTTAATTGAGTATATGAAATTCATAACCGAAAACCTGAAACGAAGATTTAGATATAAGCTTGACGACACGAGAGATGTAGAGGACAAATTTCATCAGTGGTTTATGCCGGACCACCGAGAAAATAAATGGGCTTCAACTTTCATATATGGTGGCGAAATTAATTTTAATTTAGGTACAGCAACCAAAGTAAATATGATTTTACACGGTGATGGTTCAACAAACATTTTTGTTGGTTCACCCAATGGCGATGGATTACTTCCTTTTTCGGAATACTTAAAAGAAACAGCACCAAACGCATTAAACAAGTCTGTTAAAGACACAAGCTATTTTAACAAGGAAGTAAACAAAGAATTTGACGTTATTATTACCAACTTTTAAGAGAAAACGGGCGACTTGGCGTAGTATTACCTGAAAGCGTTTTTGACACTACTGAAAACAAGTATATCCGTTTGTTTATCTACAAATATTTCAAAGTAAAGGCAGTTATTTCTTTGCCACAAGTGGCTTTTGAACCATTTACAAGTACAAAAACGAGTTTGCTATTTGCTCAAAAGAAAATACTCCAAGAAATTGAGAAATGGGATAAACTTTGGGCAAAGCATAGCAACGAATGGAAAACGCTAAAAACTCGTTGCGAGAACTTAGTTGCTGTGTATTTGGGAGAAAAAGATAGAAAGAAATTGCCATCCATAAAAAACTTAACAGAAAAAGAAGAAAGAGAACTTTTGGAAAAAATGCTCAAAAACTACATTGAGCCTATTGATAGCAAACTTTCAATAGAACAACTTATCGAAAAATATCAAGACGAGTTAAAAGAGCTCTGCAAGTATGATACGGAAACAAAAGATGTTTTCGGCTTTGTAAATACATATTGGGTTTTTGGTGAAGTTGCAAAAGAGTTGAACTATAAAGTTTTTATGGCAGAAGTTGAAAATGTTGGATACAAAAGAACCAAACGTGGTGAAAAACCTATGCCTAATGAACTTTATAGAACAGACGAAAACAATTTGATTTTAGTAGATGACGGAATTGAAATGACTGCGTTAGATTTTATGAGAAAAATTAATTGGGATTAAAATGGCACTAACAAATTTTACAACAGATTTTTCCTGTATTGGTGAACAAGAATTTTTACGTCCAAATGTAGGTTATAGATATTTCTTTGACATACAAGAATCTGAAGTATATCCAGCAAGTAAAACTATAAGACTAAAATATGTTCTTCAAGAAATTAAGAACTCTAAAGTTTCAAAAGGCGAACTTGATGATTTTGAAACATTAGTAGATTTAGGCAATATTGAAAGGAGATACAACAATCTTATTAATCTTGAAGAAGTTTCAGAAATTGGCTCAGATAAAGCAATACTGCAAGATGGTGATATTGTAATTCCGAAAATGCAACCACAAATGGGTAACATTTTCCTGAATTTAGAACACAGAAGATATATTGCTTCAACAGAACTTTTAGAATATAAAATAAACGAAGGGCACAACCCAATTTTTCTATACTATTTAGTTACATCATCAAAATTTCTTTCTGATTTAGGAAAATTAGAAAGTGGAAAAACTCACCGTAGAGTTAACCCGACTGACTTACTAAAAATAAAAATTCCAATTATCGAGAAAGAAAGACAAAATATTATTGTTAAAGAAATTGAGCCAATTCAGGCATGTATTTCTGAATTAAAGAAAAACGTGATTTCGCCTCAAGGAATAATAGATAAAGTTTTTGCCAAACATTTTGGGTTCGATATAGAAAATGCAGACAAGAAGAAAAAAGAGCTTGTTCATTACGCTTCATTAGAAGATTTAGCAAACGAAGAATTAAAATTTGATATCAGTTTAAAGTATCGCCACATTTTTCTAAACTATATCAAAAATCCATCTAATATAGAATGGATTGAACTTAGAAAATTAGTTGATGTTAAAGGCGGAAAGCGTTTACCCAAAGGACAAAACATAACAGAAGAAGAAACTGACTACAAATATATTCGTGTAGATGATTTAAGTTGGTCAGGTGTGTTTGACTTAGAAAACATTAAATACATTTCAGAAGAAAACCATAATGCTATCAAAAACTACATTGCTAAAGAAAACGACATACTTCTTACCATTGTTGGGGCGACAGTTGGGAAGTGTGGACTTATGCCGGTAGAACTTGACGGAGAAAACATAACCGAAAACTTTGCGAGACTTATTATAAAAGACAAAGACAATTATTTACCTGAGTATGTAAACTACTGTTTGCAGTCAAAGACTTCTGTTTATCAAATTGACGAATACAAAGGACGTGGCTCACAAGGTAAATTGGCTCTTTTCAGAATTAAGAAAATCAAAATGCCTAATATCAACAAGACACAACAACAAGAAATAGTGGACGAGATAAAAGCAGAATTAGACAAGCAGGAACTTTTAAAACAACAAATCACGACAGCGAGAAATAAAATTGATGATATTATTGAGGATGTAATTAAATGTCAAATACAATGCAATGGTTAAATAAACAAGTTCGCCCAGAGATTCTTGCTCTGGCGCCTTATGTTTCGGCTCGTTCTGAATTAGCCGATGCCAGCGGTTTGATTCCGCTTGATGCTAATGAAAATCCGTGGGCTCCATATCCACAAACCGCTGAGATGAGTCTGGTAAATCGCTATCCTGATCCTCAGCCAGTTAATTTATTATCGCGCTTAGCAACATTTTACGGGGTAAAAACTGAGCAAATTTTTGTTGGTCGTGGGATGGATGAGGGGATTGAGTTACTGATTCGGGTATTTTGTACTGCTTATCAGGATAATATCGTTACCGTCAAACCAACTTTTTCATATTATAAAGTTGCTGCGGATATTCAAGGAATTGAAACTCGTGAATTGGCATTAGGTGCT
>SSGY01000215.1 GCA_008017145.1 Neisseriales bacterium | reverse complement strand
CAATATGGAAAATCAATTATTGCTAACATTGAGAAGGGAACTGTTCTAAAATCAATAAGTATTATACAATTGAAACAGCTGATTATCAATATTGCGAATCCGGCTGCGCAGGATAAAATTTCTACAAGATATCTGGAATTACATAGCAAGCAGCAAGAGGCAATGTATGATTTACAATCATTCCTCAACGCGCTTAATTACTGAGTTCTCAATGTGAACACGCCTAATGAGCTGAACATCAGACGTTGTAATTTGCGGGTGAAGTATTATTGTATATAAATCAATTTGATACCAATGTTTACTGACTACGCTTTTAGCTTGCGTGCTTGTGAATCTGACTCGTTATTAGAAGAATTTAACTTTTGCGAGTCACTTCATTGCAGATAATTAAACTAACATAACCATTAAAATTAAGTTTACGCATTTGATTGGGGACAATCAGGTGATCGCCCTTTTTTATCGTTTGACCGTTAAGTATTGCTTCACCGCTTACTACGCTAACTAGTAGGTATGGGACACTTAAAGTTAACTCTAATTTACCATTGACTTCTAGCTTACCAACCTGAAAATGTTGATTTATGGTTAAATTGGTAAATGTAGCCTCTAATCCGATATTGCGCTCCTCTGGTTTAGCTCCTGCGCTAGTGTGTGGAGACTTAATTACAGCAAATGCTTTATCTAGGTGTAGTTCGCGTAAATTACCCGCGGCATCACGGCGATCATAGTCATACAAGCGATATGTTGTATCTGAAGATTGTTGTACTTCTAAAATCAGTGTACCTTTACCTAATGCGTGCACAGTACCTGTAGGTACATCAAAAAAATCTCCAGCTTTAACTGGTACATAATTAAGTAGTTTACTCCATTCACCAGACGTCGCAAGCTGCTTAAATTCATCTGAGGATTGTGCATTATGCCCATAGATTATTTGGGCATCTGCAGCTGCATCAAGGACGTACCAACATTCTGCTTTACCTAAATCATTTTCAATAAGTTGGGCAAACTTATCATCCGGGTGTACTTGAACGCTGAGATCATCATTAGCATCCAAGATCTTTACCATTAGTGGAAATTCACGACTTTCATTATTGGCAAATAATTCTGGGTGTTCGTTCCATAATTGAGAAAGTGGCATTCCTGCGTATATTCCATTGCGGATGTAAGTTTCGCCATTTTTGTGAGCACTGATTGCCCAGCATTCACCAGTTTGATTGCTGCTTAAGGCATAGCCAAAGTTAGTTTTTAATTTGTGTCCGCCCCAAATTCGTTCTTTAAAAATTGGTTGTAAGAATAATAGTTCCATTGTGTGAGCTTTTCTTATATTTTGTAGTGCTCAATTATAACAAACTAGGTTCCTTGCGGCATGAAATTTACTGATAAAAACAATCCAATTAATATTTTACAAGCTTAGTTTAAAAGATGAGTCCCAGAGTTTTTATAGTTTCGGGACATCCGTTATTTATCTTATCCATTGTGAAATCAAAGGGTGTTAGTTGTTGCTGGTTGGGTCAATCAACGTAATCGAATTATATTGAGATACAAGCTTATAAGTTTTAGAGCTGGTTTCTGTAAAACATTTTATGCTTAATTTATTATCTTTACCCATAAGAATATTACAGCTACCTAGTTTTAGATAGTCATGGTTTTGTGCAAGATAAACATCGAGCAAAGCATTCTTATGTGAAGTACCATCGTACAAAAATGTTTGATACCCACCATAGCCATCATCAAAACGATAGTAACCATCTTTAAGTGTAGGTCTTGATGTTCCAATATTAACATTCTTGGGCTGTACAAGGTTTTTAATTTTAAATGCAATGATGGAACTTTCAGCTTTACCTGTGGTATAACTGCTGAATGAGACTGCATGAAATCCAGTTGGTACAATACTTATATCTATTAAAGAGTCATCATATTTTTTCAAAATATCTAGCGAAAGATTATCAGTGCATTTTTGTGTGTAATATTCACCATCGTTAACCTTAGTTAAATCGCTGCTGTTAATGCTGTTGCTACAATAAGGCGTAAATTGTAAAGAAAATAACTGATTACCTTGATAAATACCACTAGAGCAACTCATGCCTCTTCCGTAGCTAGTAAAGCCATATGAGTTTACATTTACTCCTGACATAGAAAGGCTCTGTTCTCTATATTTTTCATAAACTTCATCATATTTAGTTACTTTTACTGAGCCACTCTCTATATCGACATAACTATTTAGATAAAAATTACAACTAGCAAATACGTTTAAACTAGTTAGGCAACAAGATAGTAATAACAATTTTTTCATTTCATTTTCTTTTTTAAAATTACTTTATGCATTAGTGTAACGCAAATGAATAGATATTATTGTCTCATGAAGGGACAGTTTTATTGCGGCTATTGAAGTGTTCTAGTGATGCTTACTACTACATCATCAGAATTAATGAATTGTAGATCTAAATATTGCGTATAAAAAACCCGAAGCTGTAAAAACTTCGGGTTTTTTATAATTGAGTACTTATTTAAGTTTAACTTCTTTGTAAGTCACGTGTTTGCGTGCTTTAGGATCAAACTTGGTAAGTTCTAATTTTTCAGTAGTAGTACGTTTATTTTTAGTCGTGGTATAAAAATGTCCGGTACCTGCTGTAGATTCTAATTTAATTTTCTCACGCATGATAATTACTTTCTAATTATTAGATAACAAGGCCATCGGCACGTAATTCAGCGATAACTACATCAATACCTTTTTTGTCAATGGTACGTAATGCTGCGTTTGATACACGTAAGCGCACCCAACGGTTTTCGCTTTCAACCCAGAATTTACGAGATTGTAAATTTGGAAGGAAACGGCGTTTAGTTTTGTTGTTCGCGTGAGATACGTTGTTACCAACCATAGGCTTTTTGCCTGTCACTTGACATACTCGTGCCATAATCTCATCACCTTTTAAAATTAATACAAGCCCGTTATTTAAGCATATTTAAGCTAGAATTGCAAGTCTAATTTGATTTAATTGTAAATCCAGAGTTATTGACAAGTAATAATTTAGCAGCCAATTTAGACTTAGAATAACGTATAATAATCACTTAAATTTTGATGGAGTATTCGATGATTCCTGTAATTATTTCCGGAGGCGCTGGTTCTAGGCTGTGGCCTGTATCACGTCAATCAGATCCAAAGCCATTTTTGAAACTTTCAGATGGTAAAAGTCTATTACAAAGTACCTTTGTTCGTTCGCTTAATCTTGGGCAAGTAGTTAGTAGCACTATTACAGTTACTAATGAAAAATTGCACTTCAGAATGCAGGATGAATATCAACAAATCAATCCAACTCAAGTAAATTGCGATTTTATTTTAGAACCATTTGGGCGTAATACCGCACCTGCGGTTTTGGCAGCCGCATTGTTTGCTGAGCAAAATTACGCTGAAGATGAGATATTATTGGTGTTACCAGCTGATCATCTAATTAGTGATATGGCTGCGTTTAGTGCCGCGGTTAGTAATGCAATAGCGATGGCAAAACTAGGTTATCTTGTAACCTTTGGGATAAATCCAGAGTACCCAGAAACAGGCTACGGCTATATTGAGGCAGCTAAAGAGCAGCCGATTGGCAATGGTTATGCAGTTAAACGTTTTGTTGAAAAGCCAAATCTTGAGCTAGCTACCGAATATGTTCAGTCTGGTGATTACCAGTGGAATTCTGGCATGTTTTGTGGGCAAGTTAAGACTTTCCTGAGTGAATTTAATCTCCATTCACCAAATGTAGTGAAACAAGTTACTCGCTGCTTGAGTAATTCTAATCTCGCGCAGTTAAATACTGGCAAAGTAGTTCATCTTAATCCCAAATCATTTATTCAAGCCGAAAATATCTCAGTTGATTATGCACTATTTGAAAAAACCACCAAAGCGGCGGTAATTCCATGTTCAATTGGCTGGTCAGATATTGGCTCATGGCTGTCGATTGCGCAGAGTTTGCCACAGGATGCTGAAGGTAATGCGATTATTGGCGAAAATATTTTACATAATACCAGTGATTGTCTGATTTATTCAACTAACCGGATGGTGGCTACTGTAGACGTACATAATCTGGTGATTGTTGATACTCCAGATGCATTGTTGGTGGCAAATAAAGATCAAACGCAGGATGTTAAGCATATCTTTGAGCGTCTTAAAAAGACACAGCATCGCTTATCAGATCTACATCAAACAGTTCATCGTCCATGGGGAACTTATACTGTGCTCGAAGAAGGTCCTTTTTACCGGATTAAGCGAATTGAGGTAAAAGTTGGGCATGCGCTATCCAATCAATCGCATGAGAAGCGTAGCGAGCATTGGGTAGTGGTTGATGGCGAAGCTACAGTAGTGCATAATGACAAGGTTATTAAACTAACAGCGAATCAGTCAACTTATATTCCCGCAGGTGATAAGCATCGTCTGATGAATGCAAGTGAGCAGAATTTAGTAATTATTGAAGTGCAGTGCGGAAATTATCTTGGCGAAGATGATATAGTCCGTTATGACGATTTATACGGTAGAAATTAGAAAATAGTTAACATTAACAAAATAAGGAACAGTGTATGAATAAATTAAATAATCTTTTGGCAACTAGCGATAAGGCAATTTTTGATTTGATTAATCAGGAAGCTGTTCGTCAGGAAGAGCATATTGAATTAATCGCCTCAGAAAATTATGTTTCTAAAGCCGTTTTAGAAGCTCAAGGTTCAGTTTTAACTAATAAATATGCAGAAGGCTATCCGCAAAAACGTTATTATGGTGGATGTTATTATGTTGATCAGGTTGAGCAAATTGCGATTGATCGTTTAAAGCAGATTTTTGGTGCAGAATATGCCAATGTTCAGCCGCATAGTGGTTCACAAGCTAACCAAGCAGTTTATTTTGCGGTATTAAAACCTGGTGATACGGTTTTGGGGATGTCATTAGCGCACGGTGGACATCTGACTCATGGTTCACCAGTGAATCTATCGGGTAAATTGTTTAATTTCATCAGCTATGGTTTAACTGAAGAAGAGGCAATTGACTATGTTGAGGTAGAGCGTTTGGCAATTGAAAATAAACCTAAATTAATCGTAGCTGGTGCATCAGCATATTCATTAGCAATTGATTTTAAACGTTTCCGTGAGATCGCGGATAAATGTGGCGCATTATTGATGGTTGATATGGCTCACTATGCTGGTTTAATCGCGGCTGGTGTGTATCCGAATCCAGTTCCTTATGCTGATTTTGTAACTTCTACTACTCACAAAACCTTACGTGGTCCACGTGGCGGGATTATCTTAGCTAAAGAAGAACATGGCAAAATGCTTAACTCTTCAATCTTCCCAGGTTTACAAGGTGGTCCTTTGGAGCATGTGATTGCAGCCAAAGCGGTAGCTTTTGGTGAAGCATTACAGCCAGAATTTAAAACCTATCAAGAACAGGTTAAGAAAAATGCGGTAGCATTAGCTGAAACTCTAATTAAACGTGGCTTACGAATTGTATCTGGTCGTACTGAGTCGCATGTGATGTTAGTTGACTTACGTGCTAAAGGAATTACGGGCAAAGTAGCTGAAGAAGCACTAGGTAATGCTAATATAACAACCAATAAAAACGCGATCCCGAATGATCCTGAGAAACCATTTGTGACTAGTGGTGTCCGCTTGGGTACTCCGGCAGTTACCAGTCGTGGCTTTGGTGTGGCTGAATGTGAGCAATTAGCTAATATGATTGCTGATGTTCTGGAAAACCCAGCGGATGAAGTTGTGATTGCGAAAGTTAAACAACAAGCTTTAGATTTATGTGCTAGATTCCCGGTATATAAATAAGTGATATTGATTAAATAACGAAAAAGAGCTATCATGTAACGAGATAGCTCTTTTTTAAATTAATTATAGTTAAAAATACATCCATTTAGTCATCACATCATCGCCGTGATTCTCTCTTGGGTCGTAACCTTTGACATATGGTTTTATCAAACGAGAATAGGTGTATTGATATAATGGGATAATCGGGTAATCATCCATTGACAGCATTATTGCCTGAGAGTATATCTTCTGCTTTTGTACTGGATCAAGAGTATAATTAGCATCACGAATTAATTCATCATAAGCTGGGTTACAATAGTGTGTATTATTCTGCGGTGCATCACATAAAAACATAAAATCAGTATAATCAGTAATATTTTTACCAGCTACCCAGCCATCGCGGGCAACTTGATAATTACCTTTTTGCCGCGCAAGGATGAAGGTTTTCCATTCCATATTAGCTGCAATTACATTTACGCCCAGTGTTTCTTTCCACATTGAGGCAATGGCTACCGCAATTTTCTTGTGACTATCCAAGGTATTATATGAGATTTCAAGTGTTAGCGGATGGTCTGCTCCATAGCCAGCCTCAGCATACAAATTTTTAGCTTCGGAAATTTGTTTTTCCCTAGTCCAATTTGCCCACTCATATTTTACATTAGCATATTTACCATTTGATACGGTTGGTGCTACGTAAGAATAAAGCTCAGTTTGCCCCTGTCCAAGGATATCTTGGGTTAGAATTTTACGGTCTACAGCCATTGTTAGTGCTTGGCGGAGTTTTAGATTGTTTTTTAGCTCGGGGCGCATCATGTTGAAGTCATAAAAATAAATTGCATCCTGTTGAACAGTATATAATTCTTTTGGATATGCTGCCTTGATTTCTTTATAACGATCAGTTGGTATTGAATTAGTTAGTCGATGCTAAATAACCCCCAATAATTACCAGTTAGTTTTCACTAGCTGGCAATTTTTTTGGTTACTTTGCAAAAATAAGCAATAAATAATAAAGTAAAAAATAATCCTTAGGATCATCCTTAGGTTATAGGCAATAGCTGCCAAAGTAGCATTCAATTTATCACCAATGCTGCCTTTTAAGCGATTCAAATCCATCCTACAT
>SSGY01000141.1 GCA_008017145.1 Neisseriales bacterium | reverse complement strand
TCACTAAACTAACAATTGCCAATTGCTTAAAACTTATTTTATCAGTAGCAAACATAAAGACGGCAATAACCACCCCAATGCTAAATATGGTAATAACATTACCCGACCCAGGAACAAAAAAATCCATAGCAGCCCCATTCATTAATATGCAGCTAAGCTAGCTGTGAAAAGACTTTATTGTGGAGCAGGAGCGCTATTGCCAGCAGGAGGCGGAACAATGTTTCCTGCTGCAGCTGGTTGCGGGGCATTACCACCGTTAATTGCCTGTTGTACCAATTGTTGTTGCTGTTGAGGACTAACTTGATCAGCATTTAACTCATCCAATTTAACTTTAGTACCCACTTGTGGTTGATGTTGCGTAACAACCTGCACTACTGCATTATCGCTATTTAAATAACCAACTTGGTAGCCGACCGGAACTTGTATTGGTCGGTAAGCTGTGCTACATTGAGTAGTTGTACTATGATGCGCTACATAATCAGGCTGATTACTACGTTCAATTAAATCACCACCAACCGCACCAACTGCGGCACCGACACCAGCACCAACCCACGAATGTGAAACTAATCCACCAACTGCGGCACCACCGACACCACCAATAATTGCACCCTCTGTTCCACTCTTATGATTGCGAGAATAGTGTGTATTACCAACTTTCTCACAACTTTGATAAGGCTGTTGCGCGGATAGCAACGCAGGCTGAACACTTACAATTTCTACTTTACCAGCATTACTCAGGATAATACCTAAACCAACTGCAGCCAAAACAGCTGCGGCAATCGCTCCACCAATAATTAATTTTTTCTTATTTGTAGCAAACCCACCACCCGTAACATCATAATCATCAAAAGACTCTGCACGTACTCTGCGTGAATTGCTACGCGGTGCATCATGTCCTCTTAAATTTTGATTTGATGATCTTTGCGGCACGTCAGAATAACTATCGTTATAATTTTGACGACTACCTTGCTGGCGACTATTTCTAGTTCTTGTTCTTGTATTATCTGCCATAATTCTTACCCTTTAATATAATTTTTATTATTATCTGCACACTGTCTTTATTTATACTTGTCTATCTCTGCGTCTTACTCGAGTATCTGAATAGGAGCGGTTAGATTGACGAGGTTCAATTCTTTGATAGTCATCTGGTTCGTCTTGATAATCATAGCTCCGATCATCATACCTTCGATGGTTGGCAGAATAATTATCATGACGTTCATCAGGATAATATTCTTTGCGTTTGTTACCCCGCATGGCATAGGCGATACCCAAACCAGCAAGCACTAGTACGCCAATACCTAATAACCAGTATCCTGGATTAGATCCATCCTCTTCAACAACGGTGTTGTTTGTAGTGGTATTATTAATATCTTCTGGTGGTGAAGTTGACATATCACTAGACGAAGAAGAACCACCAGAAGAATATCCACCACCTGAATAGACAACCGGTGTAGAATTATTGTGATTGAAGAAATAGTTAAATAAACTAGTTGCTGCAATGCCACCAATTAGCCCTTCAGCCAGACCAGCACCCCAACCACCATTGTTATAACCGTTATTCCAGCCGCTACCCCAGCCATTACTAAACCCTACTGGACCTTGGTTCCAACCACGATACTGTGGATAACCACCATTATATGCTCCATTATAACCATTATGTCCATAGACATTCACAGTATCATTATTATATCTGTCATTGCCTAAACGATTATTGCCATAGGTGTTAAGATTTTCGTGAGTCGCAGAATGATACTGCCCCTGGTGGTAAGCACCGTCATGACTAACGTTAACATGTGTTTCACCACCGCCTTGTCGATTAATCGTAATATGCTCTTCCGCGTAAACAGATAATCCAGCAAAACTAAGCGAAATAACCAAAAAAAATTTATTCATTTTAAACATACTCTATCATTTTCAAAAATTTGCTATTTAAATTGCTACTGCGTAGTTACCTGCGCCATAGACTGCAACTGATTTAAAGGAAGCTTTGCTCCAACTGCCAATGGCGATTGCGTAATAATATTTGCTGTAGCATTCTCGTAAAGATATTGAACTTTATAACCCGATTGATGCTTAACTGTTTTATACGCAACCCCGCACTTATCATAACTACTTTTCTTGGCAACATAGTCTGGTTGATTTGAACGCTGGACTTCGCGACCGACTAAAGCACCACCAAGTCCGCCAACAATAGCACCAACCGCAGTTCCACCACCACCTTGCTTGATTTGATTCCCGATCACACCACCTGCAATTGCACCAGTTGCACCGCCAATTAAAGCACCATTCGTACCATCTTTTTGATTCTGCACATACGAAGTCGTTGATACTTTATGACAACTATTGTAAGCCTTTTTGGAAAATACATAGTTAGGACTTACCGACAGAATTTGCGCCTGAGGAATTGGTGGCGGGGTCATAAATACTTTATATGCACCGGCGGCAACTGCTACTGCACCAATAAGTAGAACGGTGGCAATTACAAATTTTTTGCCACCACTTGAACGACGATAATCTGACTGATGATAACGATCGTCATAACGATTACGCTCAGGATAACCATCGTCACGACGTGGTTCATCGTAATAACGTTGATCTCGTGATTTTTGAGGAGCATCGTTATTATAACGTTGCTCTCTGGAACGATATCCAGTACTTCTTTCCCTTGAATTCATAAACTAAAATCCCAATATTCTATTTTCTTACAAGCCATTATTTTACCTTACTACAAACGCCACAGACCGATCTTCTGACGATATATCATTGTATTTCAGCTAGTTACGATAAAATAATGCTTCCTAAATTCTATAATATAGAATCAAATCAGTCAACTATAGTTTCACCTACACTTTAAACCAAATGTTACATTTCGCAACAAATCAGTTACTGAAGCAGGGTAAAATTTGAAGTACAACACAAAAAGCATAACATGATGCGACTAATACACCTGATTTCAAATTGAGTAGACCATCAAATAACCTACAAGTACTAATCTATGAGCCTGCGGGCATAGGCAAAATGATTCTTATACCACCCTTTAAACTCGCGAATTTTAACTCCACTAGCGTGATCATCAATAATATGTCCGGAATCAATATAGATTACTACGTGTGAAATTCTGCTGTCATTCATCGTACGGATGAATAATAGATCACCTGCTTGCAATGGTTCATCTGGCGCTAACATTCGTCCTGCCGTATTTGCTTGTTTGGTAATATCGCTGTTAATTTTTATACCCAGCCCATAATTGTATACCCACGAGGTAAAATTTGAACAATCAAGCCCAACTCCATCACCACTATCAAATCCAGGTATATGATGGTGTTTGTATGGTAGACCAATGTATTTCTCCGCAACGGCAACAATTCTCTGCTGCTGCCATTTTATTGGGTCACAAGCAGAAGGAATTGTCGGAGCTGGGTAGTGTGCAGGTCTTGGTCCCCAGCTATCTCGATAGTTAGGGCTTGAATATTGTGACAAACTATCCCGGTAGCTAAAATCGCTACTAACCGACTGCTGATAATTACACTCTTCAGCATTAATATCCGCAATTGTAATTAAACTAACTAGCAAAGCAATGAGAATATTTCTATTTAATTTCATAATAGCACAACCTAATTTACAATAAAGGCTAAGTTAGATATTTTATCTGTTCTAGCATATTAAAACATGACATTAATCAGATTATCCAGCCACGGTCAAGTATCTAGAGGAGTAAATATAATAGAGTATTAACTGCTTATGATAAAATTTCAGCCTTCTAGAAAATGATAGGTTATACCTATTAGTGATTTATGATAAAATCGCGAAGTTAATTATACCCAATATGTTTTATTTGCTCTGTTCAAATTGGTATCAGCGCAAGAAATATACTTAAATCAGAAAGAAATTATGAAGTTTATAGATGAAGCCAGAGTCGAAATAATCGCTGGTAATGGTGGTAACGGTTGTATGTCATTCCGTCGCGAAAAATATATCGAAAATGGCGGACCAGATGGGGGCGATGGTGGTAAAGGCGGTTCGGTAATTATGATTGCCGATAATAACCTCAATACTCTGGTGGACTATCGTTTTGTTAAACGTTATGCTGCTAAAAATGGTGAACATGGGCGTGGTGCAGATTGCTACGGGCATAAAGGTGAAGACATTTATTTAAAAGTTCCAGTTGGTACAACAATTATCGATGAAGATACTGGTTTGGTAATGGCGGATTTAGAGACCAACGGACAAGAATTGGTAGTTGCCAAAGGCGGTAAGGGTGGACTAGGCAATATTCACTTTAAATCCTCAACCAATCGCGCCCCACGCCAAACAACTAAAGGTGAAGCTGGTGAGAGACTAAATATTCGACTAGAATTAAAAGTATTGGCGGATGTTGGCTTACTTGGTTTACCTAATGCTGGTAAATCTACCTTTATTCGTGCTGTTTCATCCGCAAAACCAAAGGTAGCAGATTATCCGTTTACTACCCTGCACCCCAACTTAGGTGTAGTGCGGGTAGATGCAGAACGTAGTTTTGTGATTGCCGATATTCCAGGACTAATTGAAGGCGCTGCGGATGGATTAGGTTTAGGACATAAATTCCTCAAGCACTTACAACGCACTAAGGTATTGCTGCACATCGTAGATATTGCACCACTGGATGAGGCGACCGACGTAGTTGCTGAAGCAGTTGCGATTGCACATGAACTAGAAAAATATGCTGATGATTTATACGCTAAACCACGCTATTTGGTTATCAATAAAATTGATTTGATTCTGGAAGAAGAGCGTGAGCAAATTATCAATGATTTCATCACTCGTTTTAAACAGCATGACACCAATACTGATTATACGCGTATTTTTACGATCTCCGGCGCAACTGGTGAAAACTGTAAAGAATTATGCTATTATCTGATGAGTTTTATTGAAGAAAAAACTGGACGACAACTTGCAGAACACGCGGTCTCCAGTGTTATAGGTTAAATAAATATGACAGTACAACGTGATGTAATGGAATACGATGTAGTCGTTGTTGGTGCTGGACCTGCTGGTTTGGCAAGCGCGATCCACCTCAAACAACTAGCTGAACAAAATGGTAGTGAAATTAGTGTTTGCATCTTAGATAAAGGTAGTGAAGTTGGTTCACATATTATCTCTGGTTGCGTAATGAATCCACGCGGTTTGAGTGAACTAATTCCCAATTGGCGAGAACTTGATTTTCCAGTTGCTACTGAAGTTAAACAAGAACGTTTGGCTTTTATGGGCGCAGAAAAAAGCTATACTATGCCAATTCCACACGATTGGCGCAATGATGGTAATTATATTATCAGCCTGAGTCAGCTGTGCCGTAAACTCGCTGAATACGCCGAATCAATCGGAGTAGAAATTTATCCTGGATTTGCCGCCAAAGAAGCAATTATTGAGAATGGTACTGTCAAAGGAATCATCACTGGAGATATGGGGCTGGATCGCCTAGGACGACCAACTGCCAATTATCAAATGGGAATCGAAATTCGTGCCAAGCAGACTATTTTGGCAGAAGGTTGCCGTGGCTCAGTTAGCAAACAAATCATTGCTAAATTTGCTTTGGATAAAGACTCACAGCCACAAACCTATGGTCTGGGAATCAAAGAAATTTGGCGCATTAGTAGCAAAAAACACTCACTCGGCAGCATATTACATGCTATCGGCTATCCATTAAATAACAGCACTTATGGTGGTGGATTTGTTTATCACTTAAATGATAATTTATTATCTATCGGATTAGTCACAGCTCTAGATTATAAAAACCCATACCTTAATCCTTATGAAGAATTTCAGCGTTTCAAACAGCACCCCGAAATTCGCTATTTGTTAGAGGATGGCGAGCGTCTGGAATATGGTGCACGCACTGTTGTTGAAGGTGGGTTGCAAGCTTTACCAGAACTAAGTTTTGCAGGTGGAATTCTGGTTGGCGATAGCGCTGGATTTTTAAATGTACCAAAAATCAAAGGGGTACATAATGCAATGAAATCTGGAATGCTTGGTGCAAAAGCCGTAATGGATGCTATTCGCCATGAAAAAACAGTTGCTAATACTTACGCTGAGCTATTCAAAGCTAGTTGGCTCTACAAAGACTTAAAAGCCGTTCGTAATATTCGCCCAGCGTTTCAATATGGACGAATTATCGGATTGCTTTATACTGCATTTGAAAAATATATTTTACGAGGTAATGCTCCGTGGACATTATCTATAAAACATGCCGATCATCAATGCACACAACATAAATCTAAGTTTATTCCATTAACTTACCCACCACATGATAATAAAGTAAGTTTTGATAAAGCATCATCAGTTCACTTGGCAAATCTAACTCACGATGACAGCCAACCAGTGCATTTGGTGCTTAAAGATCACTATCAGGCCATCAAGCTTAATTTAATGGACTATGCTGCGCCAGAGACTAAATTCTGCCCGGCAGGGGTATACGAAATTGTCAAACAACACGGTGAGCCAACCTTGCAAATTAACTCGCAAAACTGCGTTCATTGTAAGGCTTGTGATATCAAAGATCCTGGACAAAATATCACATGGACTGTTCCTGAAGCTGGCTCAGGCCCACAATACAGTGATATGTAATCAAATTTGTCAGGATTAGCAGCAATTGTTAATCCTGACGGATGTATAAAACTTAAAATGCTGGACACGACAACGGAAGAGTTGCAGATGAAATCCCTTCACAAGTGTTTGAAAAAGTTAGCTGACCATTCTGATTCAGTTGAATTTTCCAAATTGTATCATAGTCATTGCCAGCCCATGTCGGGATTAGCGCAACAGATTCTGGCTGGTCATAAATAGTCCCAATCAAATAATCTAACATGCTGTTTACCGTATCATGTTCCCATGCGATCAGAATAGTCTGATTGCTAAACTGACTCTCTTGAAAGAAATACTGCGCCATTGCCTGATAATTATTCCAGTTAAAATTACTCTCAGCAACTAAATTAAGTGGCATACTATTTTTAATCACAAAGGGGTTGATGGTTAACGATGGACGAACATAGGTCGGACAGCTTTCTGCTGGTAAAAAAGAGCTGCCATTAGTACAACTATATGGATCGCCAGGATCTGAAGAATAGACCAGATTTGGTAATCCACCAATAACTGACTCTAATTTATTAACCGCACCAATCGCCCGCCATTGCCCCTGACAAACATAATTACCATTATCAAATGAGTATACCGGGTGCGCTTCAACATGGCGAATTAGATATACTGTCTCATTGCGATTCATATTAGGAGGTACCGTACCCTGCAACGTAAATGTAACACTACTTTCCTGACAAGCAGAATTAGTATTTAACTGCAGATTGGGATATTGATTAGATGAGATTATGCCATCATTATAGGTTGCAGATTGAGCTTGGGCAACATTATTTATGGATAGCACGGCATATTGATGATAGTTATTGCTCTCAAGCGGTGTATAAGTAAAGGACAAATTTGGATTTTGACTTAGTTGAGCCAAAGTCTGGTTAATTTGTTGACTTGGCAATGCAATGACAAAATTTCCCGAGCTAGGAACACCAATTTGAGAGGTTTGACCGATTATTTCTTCAATATAATATGCCACAGATGGAAATATTGGCTCATAATAGTTGCCAATAGTAGTTGGCAATAACGCATAGATACCAATTCCATTTAATACTGCATAATTTTCGATACTCTGTATCGGTGACATATTGGGATAGCCATTAATAATCTGGCTCCACGGATCCAATGACAGAACAGCACTGATATTTCCCTCCGTAATTTGGTTTAACAACTGCCCAAACTGTAATGAATGGTTAAAGCCAGTGATAGATAAATTATTTCCTTGCGCATTTGGTTCAAAGCTCTGCACAAAAATAAAATTTAAGTCATCGGAACTCAGCTTAGCCTGAGAGTTGACAGGGGCAGAATCAACTTTGCTACCACCACTACCACACCCAGTCATTATTCCACTAGCTAACAAAGCAAAAGTTATAGATTTTATTTTTGCTGAATTCAAAATTTAACACCTCTTAAATTTATTAATAATCAAATATTCTGAACTTTAAATAATCGTTGATATAATTGCATGCGGCTAAGTTGCTGATTTTAAGATATCAGCAATATCACAAACATCATGGCCTTCTTCATAAGCTAAAATAGCTTTCAGATGATCTTTCCCATCTATGTTTCTAATGATGCAAACCAATTTTTCAAATTTGGCTCATTTACTTGCGGTAAGTATTTTTTGCCTAGTCATGATTATAAAATAATTTAGTTTGATAAACCCAACTTTCAGTTATGAAAAATGTATTAAAGAAAATTTCTACTGACCAAACTTCACTAGAGGTTACTGCCTCAAATTCATTCGGTGACAGATAGCTTAGCTTTGATTTAATCCGATTTGGATTGCACCAGCCATTTATGTAATTCATTATGATTGAGGATTATACTGTAAAAGTGTAACCATTTCATTATCGGAGAGTGGCAGCGATTTGGAATTAATTTACATTGACTTAGATTAGTTTGATGCGTTTTAAGATGATATAATACCTCCTATCTCAAACATCTTTAAAAGAAATCAAAGATGGCTGAAATAATTAAAAAGCTCGTGTTTTTAATTTCTTATTCAGAGATAATTATATAAATAATTTTGAGTACCACAGTGAGCGTTTGTCTCAACTAACGAATAGCTTGGACCATAAATATAAGTAGTGCGTTCTTGCTGTATAGAGTAAATTTGATTTTTTATACTAACTAAATAAACATAAAATAATAAATAATACACTACCGTTAGTTACAAGCTCAGCCAGCAATAAAGCGATATGAAATCATGATCAATATGCGCTAAGACATATTATGGCGTATATTGATAAAAGAAAAATAAAGATTATTCATCTCCTATATACTGAGATAAAATAACATAAAACCATAAATTTCAAGTGGTACTTTCACTGTGATAGTAAATAATATTCGAATACTACTGATGCTTGGCTTATCACCACGAGAAAAAAAAGCTATCTTTATGGCATCACTTGGTAGCATTCTAGAGTTTTATGATTTCATCATATTTGGATTCATGACTAACTATTTTATCAAAAATATTTTTGGTAATGATTCACTAAATAACAACAATATCTTAATATTATATTCAATTTTTATCATCGGTTATATTATGCACCCACTGGGAATGCATTTATATAGCAAAATTGCACCCGTGCAAGACTTACGTTTAGTTGACGGTGGAATCACAATAATGCTGATTGTTTCGACGCTAGCTATGGGTTTAATTCCAACTCACATGCTAATTGTATGGTGGATGCCGTTGATAATTCTTGGAGTAGCGAGAATTATTCAAGGTTTAGCCTGTGGAGCAGAAATGCAAGCGGAACTAGACCATATAAAAATAAAGAATCCGCAAACCGTGTCGTTTGCAC
>SSGY01000051.1 GCA_008017145.1 Neisseriales bacterium | reverse complement strand
GCGTTGCAAAAATCCCCATTGATGCAGACATACTGCTAGCTTCCGCAGATGCATTAGGCAATATACTGGATAAATTATTGACATGAAATAAAATCCCAACCAAGATTACTGCCAAATGAGTGAGCAAAAACCCTAAAAATAAAGGAATCAATATCCTAATTGACTCTTTCATACCACGTAGATTGAGTATCATCAATAAAACAATTACAGCAATTTCAACTTCAAGTTTATAATTTAGCCACCAAGTTGGCAGCAGACTAAATACTGCATCAACACCACTAGCAACTGATACTGCAATTGTTAGCACATAATCAATAATCAAAGCACTTCCTGAAATTACACCAGCATTAGGTCCAAGCAAATGAGTTGCAACTTTATACCCACCACCACCAGAAGGAAAAAGCTCAATTACCTGATTGTAGGCAAAAGAAATTAGAAAAACCGTAAAAGCGGTTGCAAATGCCAAATAAATTGCAATTCCAGTGTGCTGCCCCAAAGCTAAATAAGCTTCTTCCGGACCATATGCGGAAGAGGATAAACCATCTGCGCCCAGACCAATCCAAGCAATCACCGCAATCAAAGCGATATGCTCTTTTACCTGCGGACTTGCCGCGTTTAGGGGTTTACCAATTATGATATTTTTCAACAATCGCAAAAAGCGCATACAATTTTTCCTTATAATTCTAGAGCCAATGGAACTATATTATACTACACTGTCATTAACTACATTGCAACGCACAACAAATTAATTATTTATTTTATCTAACCCGCTTGACGATTAAGCGTATGATCAGGTAAAATCGCGCCTTAAACAAAATTTTGCTATAAACGCACACCGAGGGGGTGATTCGGATAGGCGCTAGCTGAGAAGCGCACTAAAAATAAACTCAGGAAAACAAGCTGTTCTAAAATAGAACACTTTAAGATAAACTAAATATAATATAAATTTAAAGGATAGGTTTATGCCTGAAATTAAAGTTCGTGATACTGAATATTTTGAAGTTGCCCTTCGTCGTTTTAAAAAAGCTGTTGAAAAAGCTGGTACTTTAACAGAGCTACGTTCACGTGAGTGCTATGAAAAACCAACTACAGAACGTAAACGCAAAATGGCAGCTGCTGTTAAACGCCACTACAAAAAAATCAGATCACAAATGTTACCTAAACGCGGTCACTAAGATTGAGAAGCTACGAATTTCGTAGCTTTTTTATTTAAGTAATTAAAATTTCTGACGATCAAACTGTATATAGATTAAAATACTCCCTAATATGGTTTAGAAAGTCTCATGATGTTAAAACAACAAATTATTGATCAGATCTCCAGCCAAATGGCAAATTTCGCCAAAATAAATCCATTAAATGATATAGAAAATAATTTTAAAGCAATTTTGCATGCCAGTCTAGAAAAACTGGATCTAGTAACCCGCGAAGAATTTGAAACTCAACAAAAAGTGCTAATCAATACACGAAATAAACTAGATGAATTAGAACAAGTAATAAAAACTTTGGAGCAAAAGCAGGCGTAATGAGCATTGCTAAACTTTACTCACGTGCGCTAAGTGGCATGCGTGCTCCACAAATCGTGGTTGAAGTGCATGTTGCCAGCGGATTGCCAAGTTTTTCTATCGTTGGTCTACCAGATACAGAAATTAAAGAAAGTCGCGATCGGATTCGTTCAGCAATCCAAAACTCCGGTTTTGATTTTCCAGCACGAAGAATTACAGTTAATCTCGCGCCTGCAGATCTACCTAAAGATTCCAGCCGTTATGATCTGCCCATTGCAATGGGAATTCTTTTTGCTAGTGCTCTGGTAAAAACCCGCCAAAATCTAGAAGAATTTGAATTTGCAGGAGAGCTAGCGTTAGACGGTGCACTGCGCCCAATTAAAGGAGCGTTAGCAATTTCTTATGGAATTAGTCAAAGCAAGCGTCAACTAATTTTGCCAGCCCAAAGTGCAGAAGAAGCTGCTTTAGTTGAGGATATTCAAATTCGTGCAGCTAATTCATTACAAGATGTAGTTGCTCACTTTACCACTCCGCAAGAATTGCCCATAATCACTATTGCAAACATAACAAAACAAATTAGTAATTTTGAAGATAATAAAGATGGGTTTCAGCAAGTAAAGGGACAACTTAGCACTAAAAAAGCGTTAGAAATTGCAGCAGCAGGACGCCATTCTGTCTTGATGATTGGCAATCCAGGCTGTGGTAAATCAATGTTAGCCAGCCGAATTACAGGTATTCTACCATCTCTAAACACCGAACAAGCTATAGCAAGCGCCTCACTTCAATCGCTAAGTACGCAAGGATTTCAACTTAACGACTGGGCAAAAGTTCCCTTTCGCAATCCACATCATAGTACATCAGGAGTTGCCTTGGTTGGTGGTGGAAGCAATCCCAAACCTGGCGAAATAAGTCTTGCACACAACGGAGTGTTGTTTCTTGATGAGTTGCCAGAGTTTGACCGTAAAGTTCTGGAAGTATTACGGGAGCCGCTTGAAGCAAAAAAAATAAGTATAGCACGAGCAAATCATCGTGTAGAATACCTTGCTGACTTTCAGCTAATTGCGGCAATGAATCCCTGTCCATGTGGCTACGCAGGGCACCCACAACAAAGCTGCACTTGTTCAGTTGAGCAAATAAATCGATATCGTGCTAAAATCTCGGGACCGCTTCTGGATCGAATCGATATCGTGGTTGATGTTCCATCACTGAATACCAATGAGTTACAGCAACTTCCGAATGGCGAGAGTTCGGAACTAATTAAACAACGGGTTATCAATGCGCGCAAAATTCAGCTGCAACGGCAGAATAAGTTAAATTATGAGCTTACCAACGATGAAATTGAACTTTACTGCGCCTTGGATGATAAAGCTAAAACTCTAATGCAGCAAATAATTGACCGTAATTCATTATCTGCTCGCGGCTATTATCGTCAACTCAAGCTTGCAAGGACAATTGCTGACTTAGCTGAGAGCGACGTAATTAACAGTGCACATCTGGCGTTGGCAAGTCAGTATAAACGAAATATTTAGGACTTAGGAACAAACGTGAAGTTTTTTATTGGATTATTAATTGGCATTGGAATCGCTGGTGCCGTAGCATTTTACTTAAACAAAGCACAAAACCCTTTCGTAGACAAAGGATTTAATGGTAATACGGTTAATCTCAGCGCGAGTGCTCCGGTTAGTTCAGCGCCTTTAATCTTAGCGCCAGGTACTAAAATGCAGCAAGCTAGCTCAGCGCCAACAGTACAGCAAAATAAACCCGAAGCATCAACACCAAGTTATGATTTCTACGATGTTTTACAGGGTAAAAAGGATATAAATCCCAAACCAACAACCGCGCCAGCACCTGAGGTAGCAGCCACTAAACAGTCGTTTATTGTCCAAGTTGGTGCATTTAGTGAACCAGATTTAGCTAACAATATGAAGGCTAAATTAGCACTCCTAGGATTTAGCTCTAAAATTAAATCACAACAAATTAATGATAAAATTATAAATCGTGTGATAATTGGTCCATTTGCCGATGAAGCAGATGCCAATGATTTAATTACACAATTGAAACAACAAGATATTAACGCGACCCTTATTAATAACTCCAACTAGAAGGATATATGCATGAAAAAAACCTTACTTGCCATACTAAGTTCCGCAGTAATCTGTCACGCTTTTGCGGATAATATTCCAATCAAAAAAGGCACTGATTACACAGTCTTATCTGGACCAATTAGCAAACCACTCCCTGCTAAAGCTGGTAAAGTAAATGTTACGGAGTTTTATTCTTATGCTTGTATCCATTGCTCAATTTTAGAACCAACTTTAGATAAATGGTATGCAGGAACTAAAAATGTCGATTTAAACCGCATTCAAGTAGTGTGGGAAAATAACTTTAGCGGATATGCAAAGATTAATGCCACTGCGCAAGCACTAAATTTAGGTACTCAATTTAATCAACAAGTTTTTAATGCTACAATGACTGAACATAAGAATCTGGAAGATAAGACTCAACTACAAACATTCTTAAACGCTAATAAGTCTATTGTAGACCCTAAGAAATTTATGGCAACTTATAATTCATTTGCTGTAAGCACCAAGCCACAGGAATATGCGCAATATACAACTGCTTATAATATTACTGGAACACCTACTTTTATCGTTGGCAATAAATACGTAACTAGCCCAGCCCAACCTGAGCAATTGATAAAAGTAATTCAAGCTTTAGTTGATAAAGTTAAAAAAGAACAAAAAATCAAATAAGGATCTCATATGAACTTTGAATTAGCACGCTTTAATATGATTGAGCAACAGATACGCCCATGGAATATGTTTGATGAAAAAGTACTTGGTCTACTTGGCACAATTAAACGTGAGGAATTTGTCAGCTCATCGCTACGTAATCTAGCATTATCTGATGTTGAACTGCCGCTGCCTGGTGAACAAAAAATGCTTTTCCCAAGAGTGGAAGCACGCTTATTGCAGGAATTAAAGCTACGTAAAAAAGATAAAGTATTAGAAATTGGAACTGGTAGTGGCTATGTAACTGCTTTGCTAGCAAAACTAACTGATTTTGTCTATAGTATAGAAATAAATGCGCAGAATAAACAATTCGCTGTTGATAATCTTACTCGCGCTGGAATTAAAAATGTCAGCATCATAGAAGCTGACGGAATGAGTGGTTTAGAAAATAAGGCGCCATTTGATAAAATTTTTGTTGGTGGGGCTATGGCAGAGATTAGTCAAGAGCTAAAAAAACAACTTAAAGTAGGCGGAATCTTAGTTGGTATTGAGGGCATAGCACCAATTATGCATGCAGTAGTTATCCAAAAAGTTAGTGATAACGAATATAAACAAACTCAACTATTCGAAACCTTTGTTACTCCATTATCTAGTGCAGCACCTAGCGGCTTTAAATTTTAACACTTAAACTTATACACAGAAAGAAACTAAATGGCAGATAACGATAAAGCAAAAGCACTCCAGATAGCGCTCGCACAAATTGAAAAGCAATTTGGTAAAGGTTCTATCATGCGGATGGACGATAAACAAGTTGCTAATGATATACAAGTAGTTTCAACTGGCTCACTTGGAATTGACTTGGCTCTTGGTGTTGGTGGCTTGCCACGCGGACGGGTTGTTGAAATTTTTGGACCTGAATCATCAGGTAAAACTACACTATGTTTACACGTGGTAGCTGAAATGCAAAAAGCGGGTGGAACATGTGCTTATATTGATGCAGAGAATGCATTAGATCCAATTTATGCTCGTAAACTTGGCGTAAAAGTTGATGAAATGTTAATTTCTCAACCAGATACTGGTGAACAAGCACTGGAAATTGCAGATATGTTGGTTCGTAGCGGTAGTGTTGATCTGATTGTGGTTGATTCTGTAGCTGCTTTGGTTCCTAAAGCCGAATTAGAAGGTGATATGGGTGATAGCCATATGGGCTTACAAGCGCGCTTAATGTCACAGGCTCTACGTAAACTAACTGGTAATATTAAACGTACCAATACCTTAGTTATCTTTATTAATCAAATTCGCATGAAAATTGGCGTGATGTTTGGTTCACCAGAGACAACAACAGGTGGTAATGCACTCAAATTTTACGCGTCAGTTCGCTTAGATATTCGCCGTACGGGCAATATTAAAAAAGGTGAAGACATAATTGGTAGTGATACTAAAGTTAAAGTAGTTAAAAATAAAGTTGCGCCACCATTTAAGCAAGCTGAATTTGAAATCATGTATGGTGAAGGAATTTCGCGCAATGGTGAAGTAATTGATCTGGGCGTTTTGAACAATATTGTAGAGAAATCAGGCGCGTGGTATAGTTACAACGGACAAAAAATTGGGCAAGGCAAAGAAAACGTTAAAGAGTTTCTCAAAGAAAATCCTGCCATAGCAGCTGAAATCGAAGGAAAAGTTCGCGCTTTATCTGGCGTTGCTATAGCAGATGTTCCAGTTGATGAGCGTGAAATCGACGCTAGCACTGATGCTGAAGAAATTTAACTAGAACACAATTGGCGTAACTAATAATTACGCCTTTTCTCTTCCTATGAGTAACTCAAAACCAATTAACCTCTATGCCAAAGCATTGGATTTTCTTTCACGTCGCGATTACTCATATCGTGAATTATTCACTAAACTCCAAAAATACACCGATGATACTGAAGCGGTTAAAGAAGTTTTAACTCAAATGGTCGAACAAAAATACCTTAATGAAGAGCGTTATATTGAAAATTATATCAATGCTAAAAGTCAAAAATTTGGTGCACAGCGCATTAAGTACCAATTAATGAACAAAGTTGCTGATCAGGAATTAGTAAATAATATCTATCAGCAAGCCGCAATTGATGAGTTTGCTATAGCCAAATCAATCTGGTTACGTAAGTTCCACGGAAAACAACCTGAAAACACCAAAGAAAAAGCTCAGCAGATACGTTTTATGGCTGCACGTGGCTTTAGTCTAGATACAATTTTCGACATCATCAAATCTACTAAAGATGAAGATATAGAGTGATTTTTACTTAACTCACCATAGATTTTAATTCAATGCATTTTACATAAATCATCTGTGGTAAAATTTAGCCCTGAAATGTACTCATCGTCTTTGAATCTTGTACTTTGTCGGATTTCAAAAAAGATTCCTTATGTAGTTCTATCTACACTGCGTTGTCTTTTTGATCAATCCTTCGCGCCTAAGAATCAAATACTACGAGTATAAATTATTCTAAAAATTTAGGTGAGGACTTATGGAACAACAAATGTCAATTATATCGCTGATTACTGATGCATCACTTGCTGTACAGGCAATTATGGCATTGCTTGCAATATTCTCAGTAGTTTCATGGGGTATCATTATCAGCAAATGGATTGCATTATCTAAAGCAAAATCAGAAACTATAAAGTTCATGAGCCAGTATCATAATAGCAATAGCATAACAACTTTGTATAACTCAATTAGTACTGCAGCTAATCGCACCACGACCTGCCAAATGTTTTACGCTGGACTATCTGAATATAACCGCCTAAGTAAAAGTGGAATTAGTAATAAAGACACAATCACAACTAATATTGAACGCTCATTAACCGCTACTATCGACGATGAGTTAAATAGCTATGAAAGCCGTCTATCAACCTTAGCAACCTTTGGTTCAGTTAGTCCGTACATTGGATTACTAGGTACGGTATGGGGAATTATGCATGCATTTATTGGTTTAGGTAATACTGGACAAGCTACTCTTGCTTCGGTTGCACCTGGTATTGCAGAAGCATTGATTGCCACGGCAATTGGTTTATTTGTCGCAATTCCGGCATATATGGGTTATAATAAATTTACTGCAGATGTAGAAATGCTTGAGAAAAAAATGAACCGCTTTGGTGATGAGTTTTTGAACCTAATCAATCGCAAACTATCTGCAACCAGCAATCAGGATATGTAAAAAATGCATTCACAAGCCGAAATTGACAAATTTAATGATCTCGCTCACGAGTGGTGGAATACCGACGGTGCATTTAAAACCTTACACCAGATCAACCCACTACGCTGTGAGTTCATCCAAAAGCATAGCGAAATCCGTGATAAAGCGCTGATTGATGTTGGCTGCGGTGGCGGAATTTTATCCGAAGCTCTTGCTAAGCTTGGCGCACAAGTTAGCGCTATTGACCTAGCTCCGCAATCAATTGAAATTGCTAAACTTCATCTTTATGAAAGCAATTTGTCAGTTAATTATGAGTGCATCGAAGTTGGCGCTAAAGCAGCGCAGTCACCCGAAGGCTTTGATGTAGTGACTTGTATGGAAATGCTTGAGCATGTACCTGATCCTGCTTATATCATCCAAGAATGTGCCAAATTATTAAAACCAAACGGAATGGCGTTCTTTTCGACGTTAAATCGCAATTTTAAGAGTTATGCACTTGGTGTGGTTGCTGCAGAATATATTTTAAATTTGGTACCGCAAGGTACTCATGATTATCAAAAATTCATCAAACCTGCAGAATTACGCAATATGCTGAAACAAGCAGGATTTGAATTAGTCGCCCTTAGTGGAATGACTTATAATCCAATCACTCAAACTGCGGCGCTTAGCACCGACACCAGTATTAACTATATGGTAGCCTGTCAAAAAATATGCTAACAATTACGAAATCAGTCATTACTCCATATACACCAGCACAAATGTACGCATTAGTTAGTGACATTGCTAATTATAAACATTATTTACCATGGTGCCCTAGTTCACAGGTTCTTAAAAGTGAAGGCAATCGAGTTGTTGCTCGGGTTGATATCTCTTATCTAAAAGTAAAAGCTCACTTTACCACCGAAAACATCAATACCCCAGACCAAAAAATTGATTTAAGTCTGGTTGACGGTCCATTTAAGCATCTTAAAGGTCATTGGATATTTACTCCACTTGGCGAATCTGGCTGCAAGGTTGAATTTAAACTTGATTATAAATTCAGCAACATCATCATTGAAAAAGTAATTGGTGCTGTTTTTGAATTTGTTATTAAAAATATCGTTGATAGTTTCGTTAAAAAAGCTCATGAGATTTATCGCAAATGATTAAAATTGAAGTTGTTTTTGCAACTAACTCCTTACAAAAAATTGTAGCTCTCGAAGTTGAGACATCCTGCTCTATTGCTGATGCTATTACACGCTCGCAAATTCAAGATTTCTTTCCTGGGTATGAATTACTTGGTTTACCAGTTGGTATTTTTGGCAAACGACAATTTAGCCCTGAGCAATATCAGCTAAAACATGGTGACCGCATCGAGATATATCGCCCCTTAAACAAAACTCCTAACCAAAAAAGGCTTGAGCGTGCGCGCAAATAAAATTAAAATTATCACTACATTACTACTCTTAACTACTTCCTGTTTCGCTGCCCCACAAACTTTGCCCACAATCCCCAATGCATTAAAAAATAAAGTTGCTGTTAGTATAATTGATAGCACGAATGCAGATATTATTTATCAGTACCGTGAATCAACTCCAATGCTCTTAGCCTCAAACATGAAGCTGTTAACTAGCTACGCGGCATTACAAAATCTTGGAGCTAATTTCACATGGAAAACAACGCTTAGTTATAGTGGCAAAGTTAAACAAGATAATTTGGATGGTAATCTCTATCTAATTGGTGGTGGCGACCCAACATTAACCACTCAATCGGTAACTAATCTGTTTATGACTTTAAAGCATAATGGGATTAATACGATTCAGGGGAATTTAATTTTAGATACTCATATCTTTAACCAAAATGTCCCGAGTAGTGAACTCTATCCTGAGCCATATGCCAGTTACTCAGTTGATCCAAAATCTCTGATCATCGATGAAAACATCTCTACTCTAGCTTTACATATTAAAGCCAATAAGATTACTTTTGATACCTATCGTGGTGGTAAATTAAAATTTGATAACCAATTGAAATTAATTAATGCTAAATTTGCTTGTAATGATTTAAGTGATTATGTCAACATCAATAAATCACGTGCTACTGCTTCGAAATCTAAAAAACAGAAAACTAGTGATTTTGTTTTAACTGGCAATATACCAGCTAGCTGTGATGGAAAAAATATTAATTTCTATCTTTTAGATAACAATCAATACAATCGACAACTGGTTGCGTTAATTTTGAAACAGCAACGCATCAAGCTCAAAGGCAAAATCTTGATAGAAAATGCCCCTGCTTCGACTATACCTATTGCAGAGATAACTTCCCAACCTTTGGCGCAGACCATGTGGCAAATGAACAAACAAAGTAATAACCTCTATGCTAAGAGCATGCTACTTTCTCTAGGCGCATATCGCTCAGCCAACGATGCAACTTATGAAAATGCTAAAAACATCTACTATCAGACATTCAAGCAAAATTTAAACTTTCCGGAGCTTAAAGTAGAAAATGGCTCGGGATTATCGCGCTATGAGCAACTATCTGCAGCACATATGACAACATTGCTCTATACTATGTACCATGACAAAGAGTCTGTTAATTTCATTAATAGCCTTCCAACTCCTGGTGAATCTGGTACTCTGCAAACCGAGTTTGGTCAGTATAAAACTCAGCTTCATGCTAAAACTGGTTCACTCTCTGATACCAAGGCTTATTCTGGTTATTTCTATGCTCGCAATGGTCATGTTTATGCCATTTCATTTTTAGCAAATGGAATCAGCCGTGGCGATGCAGGTAAAACTGAGCTACAAACATTTAAACAGTTTTTTGCTGATAGTTTGGAGTCTTTAAATATGATTGAAAGCAAAAACTGATAAGGCACATTATTGGCAGTGTCACACAAGTATTAGCTATTTCAATGATTAAAGCTAAGCTAACTACACTTTGCTCTACAACGGGATGTAGCTCCAATCATTATTAGAGTAACGTTAAAATCTTTGAACAACAAGTAATCAGCTAAAGACGAATTACTCAGGCAAAAGAGAAACAACAAATGGACGATATAATGATTCGGGAATTCGTTGAAAATATCCGCATTCAATCGCGATCTTAGTTAATAAATTAGTATTTGATCCCGGGTAATACCCCCTAAAAAAAGTGCTATTGATAAGTAGAGAGATTTACAATATCGACTAACACCAAGAAGGGTATTAAAAATGAAGAACTCAAAGTTTACTGAATCACAAATAATCAATATTCTAAAATTGGCAGAAAGTGGTATGCCAGTCACAGAAGTATGTC
>SSGY01000103.1 GCA_008017145.1 Neisseriales bacterium | reverse complement strand
GGCGTGAAGTGCAGCGATTAGGCTTGAACTTGAAGCCTTTCCACTGCCTGCTAGGTTTAATGCTGTTCCATGATCAACTGAGGTGCGAATAATAGGTAGCCCTAATGTAGTATTAACACCATGCTCAAATCCTGAGAATTTAACAATTGGTAATCCCTGGTCATGATACATTGCCAAAATCAAATCAAACTCAGCATGACGATTAAATATTGTATCAGCAGGATAACTACCAGTCACATTATAGCCGCGTTGTTGCCAAGAATTAATTACTGGATTTATAATCTCAATTTCTTCTGAACCTAAATAACCATTTTCTCCCGCGTGTGGATTTAAACCACATACGGCAATTTTTGGCTTGCTAATGCCAAAATATTCGCCGAAAGATTGATGAATGATGGTTAATATTTGCTCTAGATTCGCGGCTGTAATCTGTGCTGGAACTTCTTTTAGTGGTAGGTGCGTGGTTAGAAGGGCAACTTTCAAAATTTGGTTACTTAGCATCATAACTACTTTGGAGATGTTAAATTTTTCGGCAAAATACTCAGTATGCCCACTAAATTTAGTCCCTGCTTGGTTAATGATATCTTTATTAATCGGTGCAGTTACAATGATTCGACTTACCTTATTTTTACATAGCTCAATTGCTTTATCTAAGGTAGCTAAGACGTAAGCTGCATTATTTACATCTGGAACACCTAGACAATCGTGCTTTGAACAAGATGTATGTAATACATTCAGCTTTTGTCGATCAAAACTATCGTGCAGCGGATCAGAGATTTGATTAAATTCGATCTGTCGGTTAAGTAATAATGCTCGACTTTTTAGTAAATTAATATCACCAATTACCAACAAGCGATAACCATGGTTATAGCTTGAATCAACCAAATCAAGACATATCTCAGGACCAATTCCAGCCGGTTCGCCACTAGTTACGCAGATAAGTTGACGTTCATTAATCATCATTGATTTTGACATATGCCATTTCTTTCAAATTACGCACCCATTCAGTATAAAGCATCTGCGCTTTAGTATCGCGTAACTCCATTCGGATTTCTGCTTTTTCTTTATCATTGGCCAGATTACTATCACGTATATTCATTACTTGTAATATATGCCAACCAAATGGTGAGCGAATAGGTTGACTAATTTGTCCTTGTGGAGTGGTAAGCATTGCATGTTCAAACTGTGGTACAGTGTCGCCTTTACTCACCCAGCCAATATCACCACCTTTTAAGCTACTGGTGTCTTCAGAATATTGTTTAGCCATCTCAACAAACTCCTGACTTTCACGAGCCGAGTCTCCGTCGTATTTAACAATTTTTGCACGAATATCATTAATTTTTTGATGTGCCTCGTCATCACTAGTGAGTTCATTTACCTTAACTAGTATGTGCCGTACGTTATATTGGCGGACAATTTGCGGTGTACCGTGTTGTTTGATTCCATTAACTTTAAAAATGAAAAATCCAATTGGTAGCTTAATAACCTGAGTAATTTCTCCCTCTTTTAACCCTGTCAACTGATTAAGAATTATTGGTGGCAAAGAAGTGTTACTTTTCCAACCTAAATCACCCCCAGCCAAAGCATTGGGAGCTGATGAGTATTTAATTGCCATTTGGTCAAAGGATTGACCTTGTTTAAGAAGTTGATAAACAGAGTCAGCTTGCTTCTGCTTTTGAGCAATAATTTCCTGTGTGGCTTGTTCTGGTAAGTTGATAACAATATCAGCCAAACGGTAATCAATTTTATTTTTATAAGTTTCACTATTTAAGATGCGAGTAACCTCATCTTCATTAATTACTACACGCCCATCTACTTCTCGTTGTTTGAGTTTCTCAATTGTAATTTGATCGCGGATTTGACTTCGGAAATCATCGTAGCTTAATCCTTGTGAGGCTAATTTTTGACGCATTTGATCGTCTGTTATTCTTTGAGCTTTTTCATTGGCAGCAATTGCATCGTTAACCTCTGCATCAGAAGTCTTGATACCACCACGCTGAGCTAAATCTAATTGGATTTGCTGCATAATCATTTGCTCTAAAACCTTATTTTTTAAATCCGCGCTATTGGTATCTTTGATTCCGCGTTGAGATAAATTAAATCTGGCCTGAACCATTTGATTGTTTAATTCATTTTGTGTAATAATTCGTTTATTTACATAAGCAACAATTTTATTAACTGGTTTTAGCGGTGTTGAATTAACTGGTTTTGCTGCTGGCGTAGCTACCGGAGTTGGTGTTGGTAATACTTGGTCTGCTAAGCTGCTCTCAGCTTTTGTAGTAGTTAAATTGCTGGATTCTAATTGTTCGGCAAAAGTACTGCCTAAACAAAATGCCATTATAATAGTTAATATATATTTCTTGCTCACAATAGCTCCTATTGTAATTGATTTTGTTGAAGTTGACCAACTGGTATATAACCAGGAACACCAATTTTAAGATTACTACTTGGGTCTCCAGAGCCAACGTTACCGATACCTTTAAACGAGAAGTTTAACAAATAATTTTGCTGTACTTGATTATAGTTGAATATAAATTGTTGATATACTGCGCTAACTGTATAGCAGCCACCGTTATATTCTAATCCCCCAAGGAAATTTAGCATTAAACCACGAGTAAAATCATAATTGGTACGTCCAACTGCGTAGACGTTATCATAAATTGGCCATTGTCCAGCTACATTTATTGCGTATTGATTTTCGTAGGCAACTGGAGTAAATGCCTGTCCAGGCGTGTATGCATAGTAGAGCAATGGTAAGTTATATTGGTAGCCATAGCCGACAGTTAAAACTTTACCATCATCAGGGTTGAATTTCATTCCAACATTCCAAGCATCTATGGTATCATAGACAGTATCATATTGAAAATTTGCATTAGTAGAAAACTGCTTGTTCCAATTATTATTTAATTCTCCAATTAGGTTTGGTGTTGGTAAAAATAATTGTGCATCCTGTGTTGCATTACCATAGAGGAAATTATTCTCAGGTGTAATGTAGTAGCGATAACCCACGCTCAAATTCATTAATTCAGTACCATTGGCATCATTTAAAATTCGCGTAGTACCACCAATAGTTATATCGTTTGCCATGTTAATCCGGTCGTAGCCAGAGAAGCGATTTTCACTAAACAATTGATTATAATTATATGTAGCTGTTGCGGTATCAAAAATTGGAATATTAGATTGATTTTGCTCAGGTATATATAAGTAGTATGCACGTGGTTCAAAAGTTTGCGTATAGCTACCACCAGAAAGTCCCATTGGGCGATCAAAGTATAAACCCGTATCCAATGATGTTATTGGTAAAGCCCGATTAATTTGCGCTGCAGAATTAGGGTAGCCAGGATCATTTCCGACATCATAGTACGTGTAGCTATAACCAAATTTAGGTGTTGCAAATCCCCATGCTGACTGGAATGGATATTTTACACTAGGATATAGAACCGTCCTCTCACCACTTTGCATTGCCGGTGATTGGAAATCAGTATACTGACTTAATAAATTCCACTTTAATCCACTTGAACCAATGTCTTGGTCATTGACATTAAAATTAACAGCAGGATATGATGAGTAAATAGGAATAGTTGTTCCGTAACCATAAGGATACAAAGTTTGATAGTTTACGACTTTAACACTAGCTAAACCCCAAGTTGGTTTATATTGTACAAATGCTGATTGTTCCAAATTTACATTATCTGTTACTGAATAGAAGTTACCAAAATCATTAAAGTAATTATTATCTGAAACTACGTTGTAGTTATAACCTGTAGTGAAGTATTGTAGCGGACTATATGTATCGTTTAAGCTCCAGTAATAACGGTAAGTATTGGAAACTGTTCCACCATATGAATATGGGACTTGTTCAGTATAAATAGATCCTACATTAGACTCTGTCATATAACGAAACTTGTCCGTAATCATAAGCCCTTGGCTAGTCCAAAATTCAGGCGTTATTGTCATATCATAATTGGGCGCCATATTCCAATAATACGCTTCTGAAAACATTGTTCCGGCAGTACTCGTTCCACCAAAATTTGGCGTTAACCAGCCAGATTTTCTTTGCCCTAATGGGAATGTCATATAGGGGGAGGAAAAAATTGGAATCGACTCAAAATACATGGTTGCATTTCTGGCAGAACCTTCAGAGTTTTGGTAATCAAAAGTCATTTGATTGGATTTAATATACCAAGCTGGATCATTTGGATTACATGCAGTCATAAAACCATTATCAATAGTCATATGTTTGCTGTCTTGAGTTGAAATTGATTCCCCAGTGGCACTGATATTATCTTTGTTGTAGAATGCTCGTGCTTGAGTAAATGTCCCTTTATTTAAGTCAAGGTAGTAATCAGCCCATTTACCTTGTACTGCGTCATATTCTCGTGTTAATACGTAGTTATCACCTAAAGTAGCGCGGTCGTGAGCTTGGTCGTAGATTAGCCAATCTGAAGTAATGGTTTGACTCTCTTTGTAACCAATAACATTACCTTGTGCAATATGGGTTTGCTTGTTTTGACCAGTGATAGTATCTGCCTGGACAAATAGGGTCTGTGATTCCACGGGAGGTATAGTTACACTATCTGCACCAGATTTTTCGTACCAATCAAAGTCTTGGGTTGTACACAGTTGAGGAACTGATTCTAAAGAAGATTGCTCCAGATAATTTAGCGCAGTCAATGGATAGCAGTAGCCAATTAGCCCAACGCTTGCCATTAGTGTCGTAAATATCTTCTTTTTAGCTGTCATGTACCTAAATTTACCCAGTAAACGGTCTAATTAAAAGGATAGATTATATCACGGATTGGCTGGCTGTGCTAAGTTCCTCATAATGTAATAGTTTCCTTCAACCTTTGCTAGCGCTTATTCGTAGTAATTTGCCAAATGCCGAAGAACATTTAGTTCTAGATGGGTTATTACATTAATTTTGCTTTGGATATTACTATGCGCAAACTTTTGAATTAAATGAGCATAAGCACCACTGCAAATTATTTGTTTTGCTTGGTACTGTAGACTTAATTGAGTAATTAATCCAATATAGCTATGAATTATTCCTGAGCAAATTGCGTAAGTAGTGCTCAATTTACCTGATTCGCTGTTCAAAATTTTTTCGACAGCTTCTGGTTTAATCAAAGGAAGCTTGTCAGTATGCTGAAATAAGCTGTTTAATTGTAATTTAAGCCCAGGTAATATCAAGCTTTCAATTAGCTTACCACGCTGAATTATTTCAATGGTAAATCCTGTTCCGCAACCAACTCCAATTTGCGGAATATCATGTTCCAATTGACTTAAGTGATAAATACGTAACGCACGATCGCTGCCTAAATGACTTAATTGCTGGTATTGTGTTGGTAGGGCAATTTTTAGAATATCGCTACTGTGCCAAAAAATAAACTTTATTTGCTGCCAACTTAACTTAGTGTTTAATTTTTCAATAAGCTGTTTTGTATGATTGATATTTAATACACTGGATATAGATATAAGCAATCTGGGGTAATTTTGTTTTAAACTTAATTTGAAATCATTTGCTAAAATATTTTGGTTGGCAAGAACAAGAATTGTTTGCGTGTTCAGGCTTAGCTTACAATGACTATTGCCAATGTCCAGTGCTATTATATCCTGCACAGCAAAGATTCCAAATACTCAAAAATTTGTTCGGCAACTTGGTTTTTGCTACCATTGAATTCATGTATTGTACCTCTTTGCTCAATAATACTTACTTTAGTAGTATTTTGATTGAAAACTTGCTGCTCGCTGACATCATTAGCGATTATTGCATTTAAATTTTTAGCCTTTAGTTTGATTTTTGCATGCTCAATTACATTTTCTGTCTCTGCTGCAAAACTAATGCTAATTAATTCAGGAAACTTTTGTTTTACTGTACTAATAATATCAGGGTTTTTAATCAATTCAAGTGTAATCTGCTCAGCCTTTTTTTTAATTTTTTGTGGTGCATAATTTGCAACTTTGTAATCAGCAACAGCAGCACAAGCAATTATCATATCTGCATCAATAGCTTGGGTTAACGCACATGAAAGCATTTCATCCGCGCTCAAAGTCTCAATGTATTGTAAATGAGGGTGCATTGGTAATTTGACCGCTAATTTTCCACACAGCGCAATTACTTGTGCACCACGTGCTAATGCTGCATTGATTAAGGCCAGACCCATTTTACCTGAGCTGTGATTAGATATATAGCGTACTGGATCAATTGGCTCAACGGTTGCACCTAATGTTATAATAATTTTTTTACCGACTAATGTTGGTTCGATCAAAGTTTGCTCTGTCAGCATAACTAATTGTTCAGCTTCAATCATGCGTCCAGTGCCATTATCGCCGCAAGCCTGCAGTCCAGTTGCAGGATTCCAGATTGTGAAATTACGCTCTTTTAGTAATTGAAGATTGGCTTGTGTTGCCTGGTTATGCCACATTTGTTGATTCATTGCTGGTGCTAAATAAATTGGCTGAATTGCCGCATCATAAGCTAAGGCGGCTTGCGTTAATAAGTTATCGGCAAACCCATGAGCTAATTTAGCCAGTGTATGTGCGGATAATGGGGCAATAATGAAGCGATCAGCCCATTTTGCAAGATCAATGTGCAACATGGCTTGTTCAGGCTTGGTTAAGTCTAGAGTTTGATCGCCATAAACTTCACACCCTAATGCTGCAATTAAATTAGCAGTAACAAATTGCGCGCCTCCAGCAGTTAATATAACTTTGCATTGATGGTTTAGCTTACGTAATTCTCGCAAATAAAGGATAGTTTTATATGCTGCAATACTACCACTGATTCCAATTAATATTTTAGCCATTAATTTTTATGTCCCAATAAACGCATTTTAGCAATTTTTTTCACTAAGAATATAATTATCAATTAAGCGTGTCGTCCCTATATAAATAGCTGCTGCGATGATTAATTCTTGCTTAATATCTTTTGTATGCTGTAAATTATTTGAGCTGACAATTTCTAGGTAATCTACACGACCATCCGGTATTTTATCCACCATCTCTTTGGCTTGATTGAGTAATGTATCGTATTGCTCTTGTGCTAGTTGAGATTGAAATTTACGCAGTTCAACTATCTGATTAGCAATAAATTTAGTTACTGTGTGGACAATTAACGCGTGTTGATGTTGGTGGGTTGAGAGATATGTATTGCGTTAGCTATGCGC
>SSGY01000043.1 GCA_008017145.1 Neisseriales bacterium | reverse complement strand
GCTTCTATAGATGGCTTCAGAGATGGATTTAATGCTTCAATGGCTTCAAATACTTCATTAAAATCTTTATTGCTTGCATCTCAACCTGGTTCAAAAGTACGTACTGCGCTTAATATCTTTGGTGCAGATCAAAATAATATTATTGGTGATGCATTAAATATTACGTATGTTAGTTTGACTGGTAAAAAACTTCAAGATAGCTCTAAAGATTATGATATTTGTGATTACAACCTTTATAAGTCCAACAAAGCTAATAATGTTTACTTAAACAAAATGGTTAATTTTGATGAAATTTCGAAAAAAACTAATGGTGTTTTAACTCCAGAACAAGTTTACCAATTATTTGTTATTTCTTCTGTTAAAGCTACTTCAATGGCTGTTGCAGACAGAACTTCAGGCGCGTTAAGATTATTTAACTAATTTTTCCTCTATCAGCATTGCTGATATTTTCAATAAGAAGCTGAAGTACTAAATAGTCCTTCAGCTTTTTGCTTTAATCTACAATCAATTAAAAAAACATCTAACCAGTCGTTAATTAAGATAGTATAGTAGCTAAATTTTTCAAGATACTGTTAGACAAATAAGTAGTTTCAAATTGAACGCTATATTTATTCAAGTTCGTGACGTTTTATTAAGCAAAACATTATAATTGTGATGCATGTGAAAATTATTGTTGTTGCAATAATGTTGGTGCTTGGTTCATAGGGCATTATTCCAACTACCCATGAGCCAAAAGCTGCAAATACATATTGGAGCGAGCTAAGTAAGCCAACGGCGTATGAACTTTGGTTTGGAAAAGAATGAATGACTCCAACCTGAATGGGAGGATTGATAAACGCGGTTGCTAGTCGAACTAACCAACCTGAAAGTGTAATTAAACCAATAAATAGCATTGTATAATTTCTGAAGGCGATACTTAAAGCAGTTAGAGCTACTACAAAAATAGCAATCTTGACTCCAATTAAAACTAAGTAATGACTGCTTTTGCCTCTCTTACTTAGGTAAATCATTATTTTATTGCCTATTAGATAGCCCAATGCAATGAAAGTAAATAAATAGGAGTAGTAGATATTTGAAATATGATATTCATTGATGTACATATAGCTAGACATTGAAATAAAAGCATAAAAGGATGCAAAGGTTCCTCCGACCACCACGAGGTAGCGAATGAATAACCAATTAGTTAAGACACTAAGATAGTTCCTCAGCATTTTACGGGGCATAAATTCGCGGCGAAATTTATCTATTGCATGATTACTTTCCTGAATTATAAAAAATCCGCTGAATGTCAGTAGCATTGAAATTATTCCAATCAATCTAAAGCACCAGCGCCAATCTAGATACTTAATAATAATTGCACCAATCACTGGTGCTAAAGCTGGTGATAAAACTAGACCTAGCAAAAACAATCCTGTAACCGAGAGAATTTCTTCTTTATCATAGACTTCTTTAATTATCAGTCGTGAGACAATATAGATTGAAGCACTGCCAATCGCCTGCACGATTCTTAAGAGTATGATTTGATCCAGCTGTTTGCCTTCAGAAATCATAAATGTTGCAATTATTGATATGATTAGTGAAATCAAGATAGTTTTTCGCCGCCCGCATAAGTCACTAATTGGTCCCATAATTAAGAATAGAACAGCTTGAGTATAGACATAGTAAGTAATCGTCATATTCATTTTTGCTGGCGTAACATTAAACTCCCGTGCCATCAGTGGCAATCCAGATACATAAATATCGGTTGAGGCTTGTGTAACAAATAGTAGTAAGAGCAAGACGATGATTAATAATTTTTTATGTAAGTTTGTGTATTGATAATTACAGTTTATATCATGAGTCATATTTTATACCTAAGACATTGAATGCAAGAAATAATATTTCTGCGTGGGTGGTTATCATAAAAATTTTATTAGTGCTACAGTATACTTGATTAAATTCTACCATCTAATAAAATTTTAGTTATTTTTAATTTTCAAACTACTATTGTATGCGAGATACTATACTAAATCTGTCCCATAGTGCGACATTTATAAGCACTTTAAAACCTATTTGATAGAGTTGCAAAACTGCAAGCAATGCTCGCGGTTTTTGATATTTACAATTATGGCATTGAACATTTATAATCCTCACCATGTAAGGAATATTGTTAAAAATAAGGATGAGAAATGGTAACTTCATTAGATCAGATTGTTGATGTATTCAAGCATGCGTACAGTGATTCTTCAATACAAATCTGTGATACAAAATGCTATTTTAGATTTATGGGAAATAAGCTACTTAATGCAGTAGATTTAAATTCAACGGAGGTAATTGATAAGAGGCTTAATAACATTAACTCCCCAGTAAAACATTTATCTGCAGAGTATTATAGTCTAAATGCGAAAGTGTTAAGTGGTGAGGTTTCTGAGGCTAATTACTCAACTTATATTAAATCAGGGGATAAACTAATAATCGCTAAAAATAAAGTAAAACCTATTGTTATAAATAATGAAATTTCTGGATTAATTCTTGATACAACTCTTAGCGAGACTGTTCTTAACTTTGACTTTAGCGTATTCTCTAATAAATTAGAAAATGCATCTGCAGTGCTTGTTGACGAAACTAAATCTAGTGAGCTTATCTTTTCAGAGTTGGAGGAGTTGGTTCTATTTTTGATTGTAATTGGTAAAGTTGATAAAGAAATCTCAGAAATCTTACAATTAGTCGGTGTGTTTTTGTCTCGTGCTGGAATATCCAAATTTATTACCCGAAAGCTTTTTCCTAAAGTGGATGCGGATTCAAGGAATAAGCTTATTTCACAAGTATTTTATTTAGGTTTAATTAATAGAGTACCTAAACTGATTCTTAATAATCAGCAATTATTCAAGGTGACATTTAATTAGCACTTTGTTGATCATCATCTTTAAATATTTTTTCAATAAACGTAGCTAGTAAATCAATGCTCTTGTCCTGACGATAAGGGTGTTTTAATAGGTATAGGTAGACTGGTTCCACTTCATATTCTGCAAGTACCTGCACAAAATTGCTTTCATTGGGTAAAGAAGTTTTTTCCCAAACCGCGGCAATCATTTCATTTGATTTAATTAGCTCAACATTGTTCATTAGATTGTTAGTTGTTATATTATTAGGCATCTCAGCATTGATAATTTCACCTGTTGTCTGGTGAGTAAATGTTATTGCTTTTCTTACGATTAGATTGTCAGTTAATCGTCCTACGCATTGATGATTAATTAAATCATTTGGCGTTTGTGGCGTACCATATTTTTGTACATAAGTTGTTGTGCAGTAAAGTTTCACTTTAAATGCGGCAATTCTCTTGATTTTTTGATTGACATGTTTCTCTGATGGGTAAAAAATCAGTGCCACATCGATGTTGTCCTTGACTAGCTCTGGCTCTTTGCTTTGGTAGCTAATATTAAGTTGAATATTAGGGTTCGCGCGGGTAAATCTATGGATATGCTTGGATACGTGATTAATTCCAACCCCAGGAGGAAGGGAAAAAAATATTGTTCCCGGACTTGAGTCATTGTAAACTGCATTTTTCACTATTTGTTGTAGTTGATCAAGACTAAAATCAGCTTTCTTTACCTGTTCAATAATGTTTCTCCCGATTTGGGTTGCGTGAAACGAATTATTTGTTCGCTCTATCAGATTAACGCCTAGAGAGTCTTCCAGATTTGAGATTTTACGGGCAACTGTTGTCGTGTTGATAGAGAAAAACTTTGCCGCGTGAGTAAAAGACCCAATTTCAACGGTTTTGATAAAAGTATAGAGATCATCTAATGAAAATTTATTTTTAGAAAGCTGGTTTGCCATTTTATTCCTGAGCTATCTGGTTAGTCTTAGTAATACTGCCTTAGTATTCATAATTTTAGCATCAAATTAAGAGATGGCTACTATAAAATTCATTATTTACTATTGTGGGAGTTATATGAGCTATATTTTCCAGTTGGTATTCAGGAATATTCAAACTTATTGTTATAAAAAGACAATAGTAAGTCTGGCGATTGAATTAAAGCAACGGCAAAGTATTCAGTTAATAGTGCTTAATTTTATTATTTAGTGCACTTTTCACTATGTTAGAAATTGCTTTACCCGTTACACGTTCGGAGTTCTAAATTCTCGCGGATAGTTTGTGCATAAGTCTTAGTTCGTTCGGCATTAACGCCACTAAATAATGCATCAATATTTTGATCAAATAGTTTTATCCAATGTTCAAAGTGCTCTGATTTAAGTGGGGATTTTTTTGCTAGCTCCAGATGTTTTTTCATTGGATTACCAGTGTAAACTTTTTTGGCGAAAATTATACTTTCCCAAAAATTATACATTTGTGGCAAATGAGTATTCCAGTCAATTTGAGCAATGTCATTAAAAAAGTAGCCAATTGTAGCGTCTTTCTGTACAGTTTTATAAAAACTGTCGATTAAAAGTTCAACATCTACTCTGTTTGTGATATCTTTCTTCATCTGATTTTCCGCGGTTAACATATTGATAGTCATTACTATAACAAAGTTACATGTAAAATGCAACTTTGTTGGTGGGTATTAAAGGCTAAATTTGCGCATACAATACGCATCATCCCAAAAATAATATTCCCAGCGAGCGCTAGTAGCAAAAGCTTCCAACATTTGCTTTTGCACTGTTGGGCTTGCTTGTTCATAGTAGCTATCACTAATTGCGATTGCTGCATTTACTCCAGCAGCAAAATCATCGCTGGCATAACAATCAATCCAGAATTGGTAAGGGTTATCTGCGCTAGAGAATTGTTGAGTGTGACAACCTAACTGATAATAGATCCAAAAGCAAGGCAATACTGCAGCGATGGCAACTTCAATAGCTTGATTATGGCTGCTAAAGTGCAAATAGCTGGTATAACCTAACGATGCAGGGCTAATTTGCCCGTTAGATTTTAAATTATATTGCTGGCGAAAATGCTCATGAACGACTTGTTGTTCTGCGATAACTGCTCCTTTAGCAAAATCTAGGAATTGTAAGATTCTGTGACCATTATCTAAGCGAGAAGCAATTTTAGCCAAGACTCTTGCATAATGTTGTAAGTAAAAACTATCTTGTTCAATATAATAAGCAAATTTTTCGTGTGCAAGAGTGCCATTCATAAGCTCTTGATTGAATGGTTGTTGAACTATTGCTTGATAATTGGCTTCATTTTGTTGCCATGCTAGTCGTGAAAATTTCATGTTTAGCTCTTCCTTGATAAATGATTTTTAGGCTGACATCAATAAAATAATATCTAATTCCACCATTGATGAAAATGGTTAACTGGGCCATGTCCATGTCCAATAGTGACATCTTTAAAACTTAACATAGCCTGATAGAGATAGTCTTTAGCATTTTGGCAACTACTAACCAGATTTTTGCCCAATGCTAAATTTGCTGCAATTGCCGCAGATAAAGTACAGCCAGTGCCGTGGGTATTGATAGTTTCAATCCTTGGTGCTTTAAACCAATGTTGCGCAGAACTAGTGAATAACAAATCATCACAGGAGATGCCATCTAAATGTCCACCTTTGAGCAAAACATTTACATTGCCAAGCGTATGGATAATTTCAGCGCTTTTTAGCATATCACTAGGTGTCTTGATTTTCATATTACTCAGTGCTTGTGCCTCGTTAATATTAGGCGTAATTAAAGTTACTTGTGGGATTAATTCTCGTTTTAAGGTCTCAATTGATTCGGGTAAAAGTAAATAATCACCACTTTTGGCTACCATTACTGGATCAAGAACAATGGGAATATTTTGCGCATGTTGCGATAGAAATTCTGCAACAAGGTGAACAATTTCCTGATTAAACAACATTCCAATTTTGATAACATTGGGGGTAATATCACTAAAAATAGCATCTAATTGTTCCTCAATTGCAGCAAGAGGCAAATTAAAACAATTGCGCACGCCACAAGTATTTTGAATCGGTAGCGCAGTTAAGACGTTCATGCCATAACAGCCCAGAGCCGAAAATGTTTTTAAGTCGGCTTGCAACCCAGCTCCGCCTGAGCCATCAAATCCGGCAATCGTTAATGCAGTAGTTAACATTTTGTATCTTCCTTTTGAGAAATATGTTTAATTCGCGATTCAAACCATGCCCAGTCTGGTTGGTAAAGGCAGTCGATAAATTTGCTTTTAAAACTTGCTGGAGCGAATGTATCTCGTGCGGCTTGTTCAGCACACAAGGTATAGTAAACTATAGCTAAATAGCTGGCAAGAGCGTAATCTTTACTCACAGCAGCAAATCCGGCAATTACTGCACTTAAACAACAACCCATGCCAGTTACTTTGGTCATTAGCTCCGTCCCAAATTTATTTTGATAATTGGCGTGTGGGGCATAAACTAAATCAATTTTACCGCTGATTGCAATAGTTTTTTGCGTTTGCTTGACTATATTTTGTGCGCTAAGCATTGCACTGAGGCTTTCGACACTACTTTCAACACCATAGCTGGAGAATGAACTAGAATTAAGCGCCATAATTTCGCTGGCATTGCCACGGACAATGTTTGCCAAAGGTAAGAGTTCCTGCGCTAACTCGGTTCTGCTGCGAGTGGCTCCAGCGCCAACTGGATCAAGCACCACGCATTTATTTTGCTGCTGCATCAGTTTTCCGGCATCTGCAGCGCGGTAGGCAAACTCTGCATTTAGCGTGCCAATATTGAGATTTAGACTATGCGCGATGGTAGTTAATTCTGCGAGCTCTTCAACGCTTTCTGACATAATTGGTGCACAACCTAGCGCAAGCAGTACATTTGCCATGAAATCCTGCGTTACATAATTCGTTAGATTTAGTACTAGCGGTTTTGCCTGCTGTAATTGTTGATGCGTATCATAAAGTTGTTGGTAAAGGTTAGTCATGTTGACTGTCTCCGTGGTTAAGTTGTTGATTTAACTCTTGGATATATTGCTTTGGGTTATCCGCTTCATGAATTGCACTAATAACTGCCACACCGCTAATTCCAGTAGCGCTAACTTCGGCAATATTGCCAAGATTAATCCCGCCAATCGCGATTACTGGATGATAAGATCTTTGGCAAAATTTAGTCAATCCATCAAGACCCCAAATATATTCAATATTGCTTTTACTTTTACTCGGAAATACTGCACTGGCAGCAACATAGTTAATTGAGCGTGACAAATTAGCTTGCTCTAATTGTGTGGGATTTTCGATAGATACACCAATGATTTTATCTGTGCCTAAGATAACACGGGCAGCATCCGGATCACCATCTTTTTGCCCCAGATGCACACCATCAGCATTTAATTCAACTGCGAGATCAAGATTATCATTGATAATGAGCGGTACGGAATATGGCTTTAGCACGGCTTGCAGTTCACGTCCTAAACTGAGTAAGCTGCTGAATGACCAGTTTTTTTGCCGTAACTGTAAGTGAGTGATACCAGATTTGGCGCTTAGTTCGATAAATTTCAAATATTCATTGTGTTTAGTATCAGGGCAGGCTGTAAGTAAGTGTAATTGACGATGATTAATTGATATGCTCATTTTGTTAACTTTCACAAAATAAGCGTAAAGAGGGTAATACTGGCAGAAATTATATGTAGTGATTAGCCTCCCTACGCTGGTATTATCCAGAATCAGGTTCAAAGGGTTAAGGATGTTTCCTCTCTCAGCGACTACAGCGTCGCACCCCCGCTAGAAGATGACATTATAAACTTATTATTACCAAATTGGCAAAATTTATTATTCTGTAATTAAATCCTGATTTGATATTCACAGCTGTTTATTGATTGTGATGGCGATTGGATCAGAGTGTTTGACCCCCATTTCCATACATGTATTTGGCGGCACGACGATTTACTTCACTACCCAGAGTCGGAATTTTAGTGTAAAATATGCTATATAAGTACTTTTAGTATACACTATTTGAACGCAGGAGGGCAGAATATCTTGAAGGTAAAGAAATATGTTAATAAAGATAAATAAAATCATTCGCTCTTCATTGATGCTGTTGGTAGAGTCACTAATTTTAATCAGTTGCAGCAGTGGGGCAATTAACGCTAGCGGTACTAGTAATCAGCAAAGTGATTTATCTCAATATAAAAATCTTCTCGCATATTCATCACAAAATAACAGTAGACTTATATCCTCAACTCAAAACAATCAGCAATCATTTAGCATAAATACGACAGTTACACTGTTAAATGTTGGGGTGAAGTTTTTTAGTAGTAACACTTGTAGTAATAATAGTCTGGTAACTGAAATTAATATGTCCGGAGGGGAACAAGGAGTCGCTTTCCCCGCAGGAACATATACAAGCACAGGGGCATCAAATCTGGCATTGTGTAACAGATATCCAGCAGCCGATAGTCCAAATGGCTGTACACAGCTATATACCCTATTTGAGAGTAATGCTATTCAATCACTCCAGTTTGAATACACCTATAGTGGCTCAAATGTAGTTGCCGCAGGTTGTATGTCGGGCAGCGCCAATTCGTCATTTAAAGAAACTATTCTCAATTGGGCGGCCAATAATGGAACATCTCCATGGGGAGCATGTAATGAGTCAGCTAACTGCGGATTTTCACAGAGTTATAATGTAAACTTGCCAGACACATATGCTACACCAATAATAAATATCAACCCGCTTACCACCGTTGAATCTACAATGATGGGAAATGCATTTCAATTCACAGCAACAATATCTGGCGCAGGAAGTTCAACTGTAACTGCGGCTTTTATTAATCCAGCGATTGGAATAATTACTTCTGCGACAGACCCATGTAGTCTTAGCGTTGGTGGTGTAGAAAACTGTAATTTTACTGCTATTATATACTGGAATCCATTATTGAGCAATAATTATAACGCTGAATCACAAATTCTAATTAATGCCACTAATGGCGGATTTTTGATTGGTACCCCGTTTTCTTATGTCGCAATATCCCCGGCTGTTTATCTTGCTGCTACAGAATCTGGTCCGTCATCAGACAATAACATTGGGATTACTTATGATAGTGATGGAAGAGTAAACCCTCGTTTTACTACTTATGGATCAACCGAAACAGAGTCAAATTGTGTTCTTGATAATATGACTGGGTTAATGTGGGCAAAAAACTTGGCTGGCTTTGGTACAAATCCGCCAAATTATAATTCTACAACCTTCACTAAAATTAACTATGCAGCTGCTAAAGCATTAATTGAATCCATGAATTCCTCTTCTAATCCACTATGTGGATACCGCGACTGGAGCTTACCGACTATTAATCAATTAACCAGCATCATTAATTACGGCTATTCTTCGGCACTCGGTAACTGGTTAAATAGCTCTGGATTTATTAATGCACCAACAACTGCAGCCCAGATTTGGTCAACTACACTTTACAATAACGGTAACGTAGTTATTTTGAACATGGCTACTAGTCTAGTAAATAATCAAAATGGCAGTACAGCAGGGGTATGGCCTGTTCGTTTAGCAATTGATAAGATTCCTAACCCTATTGTTAAAATTGCCAAACCAGGCTCTACATCAACGGAATCTGGGGTAACCTGGCCAAACCCGCGCTTCGTAATAGAAAGTAGCGGAATAGAGAGCAATTGTCTGGTAGATAATCTAACGGGGTTAATGTGGGTTAGAAATGGTGTACTGCTTGATCAGAATACATGGGCTGGTGCTATAGAGTCAGTTAATGCTATGAATACAACCGCTAGCGCAGCAGGCTATAATTTATGCGGCTACAGTGACTGGCGTTTACCAAACATTAATGAACTTAGAAGCTTGCTAAGCTATGTTAATCAAACAACTACATTAGCAGAATGGCTAAACAGCAATGGTTTCATTAATATCAGAGAAGAGGGATATCTTTATTGGTCGGGAACAACTGTTGCAGCAACTCCGGCTAATGCATGGCCGGTTAATATGTCTAACGGAATCTCGACGGCTAGCCAAGCTAAAACCACCAGCACCGTGTATGTCTTACCTGTCCGCGGCGGGAAATAATAGTCTATTATGTTACCAACGTGCTGGATTATTGAACGTTCCTTTAGCTGGTTAGGGAAATGTCGGCGGGTGTGGAAGAGTCGCGAGAGATTAATAATTACCAGTATGCATATGGTAATACTGGCATTTATTAGTTTAATATAAAAGAGATCTTGAACAGGTTCTTAGATTTTATATAAATTGGTATTAACAAAGTCGACCACAATACATATATTATAACTCTTTTTATAATGCTAACTATTGGCTCAAAGATAAGAAATCTATAACTAACTCAGCATAATCATTGGGAGCTTCTATCATTGGTACGTGTGCCCCATGAATTTCTTTATATTGAGCGTGTTTAATTTTAGCTAACAAGGCTAGTGAATCTTCTTTGGGCGTTAATTTATCTGTTTTACCAGCAATTATTAAGGTTGGAACATTAATATCCTGTATAAAAGATGATGAATCGGCACTTCTTAATACATGAAATTGTTGCTTAAAACTTTTAAGTGATTGAGGATATTCTTCATTCTTTTCATTTTCCAGATATTCTTCAAGGTTCTTTGGATCACGATTGAATTCATCACTAAAAACAAATGGCAATACACTAGTCGCCTGAATTAATGGAGAAAGACCTGCTTCTTTTAGTAATAACATATGCTCAAAATAGATAATGCTACAAGCATTAAATTTTATCGCGGAATGTGAAATAATTAATTTGTTAACTTTATCTGAATGATAAGCTCCCAAATACTGTGCAACAGCACCCCCAAGAGAGTGACCTAGAATATGTGCTCTAGGGATTGCTAGGTGATTAATTAGGTTAACAATATCAATTGCGTTATCTGCAATAGCATAATCATTCCTTGGTACTTCTGATTTACCAATACCCCGATTATCTGGCAAAATTAATTGGAATTTTTTACTCAATTGATCACGAACTAAATCCCAATGATGGTTGTTACAAGTAATACCGCCAATAATAATTAATGGTTCACCCGAACCATAAACGTCATAATTTAATTTTAAACCTTCACTAATATAATAACTCATCTTATTCTCTCATTTAAAATTGTCATAGTTAAAATATGAAATTTATAGATACTTACTTTAAAAGTAAGTTATTTCTGGCTAGTCGTAATATTATAGCATATCTGAGTTCCCGCTTTTATGTTCGAATCAAAGCAGTTAGGCATTAAGGTTCTCAGTTACCAAGCGATTAGACTAGGCGAATTAGTGCACATTTTGCTAGATTTCAGGGTTTAAATTAGCTATTACTTAGTTAAATTAAACACTAGCAATAGTGTCATTGCAAAAAACTAATTAAATTTATTGAGGGATACTTCAAACGCCATATGCAGGAAACTGATGGATAGGCTTAAGCTATGTCACATATTTGGCTGATATTCTCGCCAAGTTTTATTGATGCCACCTTGCTAAATTAGTTTAGTCAAAAATATTTGGATAGACAAAATCATCTATTGTTTTGTAAGCTTTTCAGATGTTAGAATTTAGCATTATGCAAGATTGTGATACTTGTACATTTAAGAAAGTAGATTCTATGAATACGCCAGATAATCTAGTTAAACCGCAGATTGCCACAGAGTTTTTTGACAGCTGGGCGACATACCAGAAAATTATTGCCAATAATTATATGAAACATCATGAGCTTTTTGCCAAGCTTGGTGAGTTATTGAATTCCTTACCTGCAGAATCGTCATTTAAGTTTTTGGATGTCGGGTGTGGTGATGCCTTCTATTCAGCACAGACATTGTCTTGTCTGCCATCAGTTGAATATTTTGGAATTGATTCTTCTGCGCAGGCGCTTCATGAGGCTAAAAAAAATCTTGCTAATAACAAAATATCTCAAGCCTCGCTGATTTTTGGTGATTTATCAATAATCTTAGATGAAATGGTTGCCAAACCACAAAGGTTCAATGTTATTTTATCTAGCTTTTGCCTACATCATTACCAAGCTGCAGAAAAGCTTGCGATATACAGTAAAATTAAAAATATCTTAGCTGAAAATGGTGTATTCGTAATTATTGATATTTTTAGAACTGATGCACAAAGTCGTCATGATTATTTGACTCACACAATGGGAGATTTTTATCGTAGTTTGTCGAATCTATCTCAAAACGAAATTATCAATATACGTGAGCATGTTGAAAGTAGTGACTATCCCAATACGCACTTTGAAACTCAGAAAGCGATTCTTAGTCAGGGATTTACTGAAGTGGATTCATGTTTTAGTCTTGAGCACTATGCTATTTATTGTGCCAAATAACTAGCAATATTTTATTGTTAAAGAGACTGGGCAGCATGGAATTATCTCTGCAGCGTGACAAGATTTATAACGTAAATAAAGATGGGCAATACTTATCTGTTTTGAGGTGAGATTAATCAGTGAAAGAATTTGTTTTAACGTTAATAGTAATTTACCAAAAAATTGGCTTGGCAATATTCTTTCAGTATGCTATAATTCGGGACTAATTTTTGCTAAAGGAATATTTAAATGAAACGCACATTCCAACCTTCAGTGGTAAAACGTAAGCGTACTCATGGCTTTTTAGTTCGTATGAAAACTAAATCTGGTCGTGCAATTATCAAAGCACGTCGTGCAAAAGGTCGTGCTAGCCTAGCTGTATAGTGTGTCTATCGCGTGTACCAACTACTAATATCCAACAAGTAGCAGCTAGTGAGCAATAAATTTACACAAGCGCACCGATTACGCAAAGCGGATGAGTTTTCATCCGTTTTTGTATTTCGTAAGGTACGCGTTGGCAAATTTTTTAAGTTGCACTATAAACCAAATGAGCTAACTCATTCGCGACTTGGGTTTATGGTTAGCAAAAAAGTTCATAAGCGCGCCAACCAGCGTAATTATATCAAACGTACCATTCGTGAATTCTTTCGTATCGAGCAATCTGACTGGATGCCTCTGGATTTAATCGTTAGAGCACAAAAACACTTCACTCCAGAACATTATCCATTGATAATTGCCGAACTTAAGCAATTGTGCACTAAATTTAAGCTAAATTCAAATGTTCAAAAAACTAGCAATTCTGCTGGTTCGTAGCTATCAGCTATTGATTAGTTCATGGTTGCCACCAAGCTGTCGCTATACGCCAAGCTGCTCCCAATATGCAATTATTGCTCTGAATAAGTATGGTATAATCAAGGGTTTTTGTTTAACCGTTCGACGTCTGTCACGTTGTCATCCATGGGGTGGTAGTGGGCACGATCCTGTACCTTGACAGTTATACTCAAGCAGATTCATCATCCTAGGTCGTTGATTTATTTCTCACCTACTAGGATTTCTAATCAGTTTGAGTATATAAGCGCGAACAGTATTATTTTTAAGGAAACGTATGGATACCCGTCGTTTAATATTATTTATTGTTCTTTCTCTCGGTCTAATGCTTGGTTGGGAAAAATTCTTTGCCCCTAAAGCACCGACCCCGACTACTACAACCGCGCAAGTAGCAAATTCTCCTGCCGATGGTAGCACACCAACTGTTGCAAATAATCAAGTCTCTGAAAATGGCACTGGTTTGGCGAGTGACAAAATCATCAATGTTACTACTGATTTGATGAAGGTACAAATTAATACTGTTGGTGGTGATATCCGTAGTATTGATTTATTAAAATACACTGATTACGATGATACCAGTAAACCTTATCAGTTCTTGATGAGTGATAATAATCGTGTTTTTGTGGCGCAAACTGGCTTAATTAGCCCTAACGATAATTTACAATTACCAACACATAAAACAGTTTTCAAAGCACAAGATTATAGTTATACAATGAACTCTACGGCAGATAGCTTAGCGGTTAGTTTGACTAGCACGGCTGAAAGCGGTGGGGTAGTGGTGGTTAAAACCTTTACTTTCAAACGCGGCAGTTATGTAGTTGATGTTAGCTATCAGATTATGAATAATAGCGCGGTGGCGTTAAATAATGTTACGGCATACTGGCGTTTCCTACGTGATGAACAAGCACCTGCTGGTGAAACTAAATTTGTTCATACTTTTACTGGTCCAGTTTATTATAATGAAGAAGCTAAATTTAATACCATTAAATTTGATGCTTTAGCTAAAAACAATGTTGAATATCCACAAAATACAACCAATGGTTGGGCTGGGTTTGCTGAGCATTATTTCACTGGTTTATGGTTGTTAAATCCATTTAATCACGCTGCGATATGTAGCAATGGTGTTCAATGTCGTTTTGATTTCAAACCAGTTGGTAATTTGGCTTCTGCTGGAGTTATGACTGATTTACCACAAATTAAAGCACATTCAAGTTATACGATTGATGTTCCAATGTATGTTGGTCCACAAGAATACCATGCAATGGCTGCAGCAGCTCCTGAATTAGAGCGGACTAAAGATTATGGCTGGGTATATATTTTCTCAACTCCTTTATTCTGGTTGTTAGTACACATCTATGAGATTGTAAAAAACTGGGGCTGGGCGATTGTGTTATTGACTTTGTCAGTAAAAGTAGTTCTATATCCATTAACTCATGCGAGCTACAAATCAATGGCGCGGATGAAAGCTTTAGCACCTAAGATGGAAAAACTAAAAGCACAATATGGTGATGATAAAGCTAAGTTGCAACAAGCAATGATGGCAATGTATCGCGAAGAAAAAGTTAATCCAGTTGGTGGTTGTTT
>SSGY01000182.1 GCA_008017145.1 Neisseriales bacterium | reverse complement strand
TTTTATAGCTTTAAAGAAATTAATGTTTCCAATAAGTTTAAATCATTCATTGTTGCAAGCGCTTTTGTCCTACTATTATTCCTGATTTATTTCTTCAAAGCATCCGCAATATTTTCTGTCATTGCGCTTTATATTATTTATTCGGTTAACGTTCATTTTATTAATTGTGTTTTTCATCATGAATAATCAAATAATTTTTCTATGGTTTTAAATCACTATAATTGGTCATGAGGGTATCTATCTCTGGTAACTATAGTCTATTCTGTGGTAGAATTAGCATTGTTTAAATGTTAATTCTCACTTGATTACTAATGGTGATGCTTTGTCGGTTTCAGTTATTTAATATTAAAACCCTTTATTAATCAGGGCTTTCATGGATACATTAATATTGTTCTCATGGATGAGTTTTAGGCGCTGTTGAACGTTTTACTAATATTAAGGATTGTTTATATAGTCTAATTTTCTTTTTAGGGTGTATTATGAGAAAGTTTTTTGCAGTTTTGCAACAGGTTGGTCAATCGCTAATGTTACCAGTTGCGCTTTTACCTGCTGCAGGTATTTTATTGGCACTAGGTAATGCCTTTCAAAATCCAGCATTGGTGCAGTATTTGCCATTTTTAGATGCGCATTGGTTTCAAGCTTTGGCGCATTATATGGAGCAGGCTGGTGGAATTGTCTTTGCTAATTTACCGATTTTATTCTGTGTTGGTGTAGCCGTAGGCTTGTCTGGTGGCGAAGGTGTGGCGGCACTTGCAGCATTAGTTGGTTTTTTAATCATGAATGTGGTGGTTGGCTTAGCTAGCGGTGTTCCAGATGTGATTTCACAATTACAAAATCCAAATCCTAAACTTGCAGTAGTTTTAGGTATTCCAACATTGCAAATGGGGGTGTTTGGTGGAATTATCATGGGGATTCTTGCTGCCAAAATTTATAAAAAATACTATGATATTGAATTACCTCCATATTTAGCATTCTTTGCGGGTAAACGCTTTGTGCCAATTATGACTGCGGTTGTAGCAATCATTTTAGGCTTGGTATTATGCATTATTTGGCCTCCAATTGGTAATTTCTTGCAATGGTTCTCTGATTCAATGATTAATGCAAATTTAACTTTATCCGCATTTGTCTTTGGAGTTATTGAACGTTCGCTAATTCCATTCGGTTTACATCATATTTTCTATAATCCGTTCTGGTATCAGTTTGGTGATTACATGTCTAAATCTGGTCAATTAGTTCATGGTGATCAAACAATATTTTTCGCTCAGTTAAAAGACGGTGTGCCATTTACTGCAGGAACATTTATGACTGGTAAATTTCCTTTCATGATGTTTGGTCTTCCTGCAGCGGCTTATGCAATGTATAAAGAAGCAGCACCAGAGAAGAAAAAAGTTGTTGGTGCATTAATGTTTTCTGCTGCATTGACTTCTTTTTTAACTGGAATTACAGAACCGATTGAATTTTCATTCTTATTCGTAGCGCCTGTATTGTTTGCAATTCACGCAATTTTTGCTGGTTTGTCATTCATGGTAATGCACTTATTGGGTGTTCATATTGGTATGACCTTCTCTGGCGGTTTGATTGATTTCTTGTTATTTGGCGTTATGCCAGGTCGCACACCTTGGTGGTGGGTAATTGTAGTTGGTTTAGTATTCTTTACTCCATTATATTATTTTGGATTCCGCTTTATTATCCGTAAATTTGATTTGGCAACGCCAGGTCGTGAAAAAGGTGATCCAGAGGAAATGGAAGAGCGCGTTGATGATGTTGATGGTTACCAACATGCAGCTCAAGTTTTAGCAGCATTTGGTGGTGTTGAAAACATTGCAACATTGAACGCATGTATGTCACGTTTGAGAATTGAAGTACGCGATAAAACCAAAGTTAATAAAGGACAACTAAAAGCATTAGGTGCTGCTGGTGTTTTGGAAGTTGGTAATAGCGTTCAGGCAGTTTATGGTACTCGTGCCGAGATTATTAAAACCAAAATGGCAGAAATCCGTGATGGTAAAGTTCAGGTTAAAGTTCCTGCAGCTAAAACACCTGTAGTTCACCAAGAGCCAGTTAAACCACAAGAACATGCTCACGTTCCAGTAATGCCTATTGCACCAGTTGAAATTACTATTCCAGAAGAGGCTCAAAGTAATTTTGTTATGCCTTTAGCAGGTGAACTAATTAAACTAGAAGCTGTACCAGATCAGGTGTTTTCAACCAAAGTGATGGGTGATGGTTTTGCGGTTAAGCCAACATCTAATGTATTGGTATCACCTGTTGATGGTAAAGTTACAATGCTGTTTAAAACTAAGCATGCCTGTGTGATTACTATGGCAGATGGCTTAGAAGTACTGATGCATATTGGTATGGATACAGTTAACCTAGGTGGTGAAGGCTTTGAAGCGTTAGTTTCAGTTAATGACGAAGTTAAAAAAGGCACTCCATTAATTCGCTTTGATTTAGAAGGAATTGCTGCACAAGTACCTTCGATGATTACGCCGATTGTCTTTACTAATTTGGCTGATCTTAACAAGACATTGTCGGTTCATGGATACCATGATGAATACAATGCTGGTGTTGATATTAAAGTCGAATTTAACTAAAGTTATGTAACACATATGTTAAAAGCAGGCATTATTGCCTGCTTTTAACATCGTAGTAAGAATGGGTGTAAAATCTCTTTATATAATCACACGAGTGACGCGCTATACTCCAGCATAAGCGGCAAATCCACCGTCTACCGGAATAACAACGCCGTTTACAAATCCTGAAGCTTTTTCATCTGCGAGCCATAGCAATGTTCCAATTAATTCCTGAGATTCACCAAAACGTGACATAGGCGTATGAGCAATAATTTTTTCGGCACGAGGTGTCCAACCACCATCAGTGGTTTTTAGTAGATTATAGTTTTGCTGAGTAAGAAAAAATCCTGGTGCAATTGCATTTACACGGATATTAGTTTTAGCAAAATGAACAGCCAACCACTGTGTGAAATTATTAACTGCGGCTTTAGCTGCACTGTAAGCAGGAATTTTGGTTAACGGACAAAGTGCACTCATCGAAGAGATATTAATGATCGTTGCATGAGCTTTATCTAGCATTTGTTTGCCAAAAACTTGTGAGGGTAATAATGTGCCCATAAAGTTTAATTTAAATACGAAATCAATTCCCTCAGGGTCTAAATCAAAAAAACTAGTCGCATTCTCTTTATGGCTGATTTCTTCAGTATAGTATTCTTCGCTGCTGGTACCTTTCGGATGGTTACCACCTGCTCCGTTGAGTAAGAGATCGCATTTACCTAGTTGCTGCTCAATTAAAGCTGCAGCGCTCTCTAAACTTGCTTTATCTGTCACATTAGCAGCAACAGCTAGTGCAACGCCACCAGCTTGAGTTATCTCATCAGCAAGCTTTTCTCCTGAGCTAAGATCGCGTCCTAAAATTGCTACTTTATAGCCTTGTTTTGCCAGTGCATGACAAAATTCCCGTCCCAATACTCCGCTACCACCTGTTACTACTGCTACTTTATTATTTGAATTCATAAAATTTCCTAAATTGTAAAAAGATAATAATTAATTTTAGCTATAAAACTGCTATGTTGTACTATAGTTAAGTTTTCTTTGCTGAAGATCCGCAACAATTTGATTACAGCGTTCATCAGTTAATTCATACCATAGGGCAATAATCAATGCTGCAATCAAAATTGTAATCGCAGGGTAGAGTAATAATAGTCCCTTAATTCCAAATAAAACATGCTGAGTTTGTACGGCATTAGGAATATAACCAATTAGTGATAAACCAAGCCCAGCTGAGAATCCAGAGATCGATTGTGCTAGTTTACGTGAAAAGCTAAATGCTGCGTAAGTCACTCCAGCAGCACGTTTACCAGTTTTCCACTCTCCAAAATCAATAATATCCGAAATTAATGCCCAAACAATTCCATTCGGGATACTGATTGCAACGAAGGCAATTGTAGCTAAAATGGTAAAGCTAATTGGACTAGACGGTATTAAGAAATTGGTGATATCTGCGATAATACTGATTCCAAATCCAAGTAGCATGGTTTTTTTCTTGCCAAAAATTTTTACGAGTTTAGGAATGGAGGTAATTGAAACTACCGAGCTGCCTATGATAATAAAATTAATTAGTGCCATTAGTTTTACATCGCCTAAATTATATTCGCAAAAATAAATTAGCATGGCTATTTTGATATTATATGCAGAGATTGTAAAAATTGACATGATAATCAAAATCCATAATGGACGATTTTTGGTCAACGCATGTTTTAAATCACTGCTTTTAATCGGTTCGCTGCTTGCCGCTTGAATGTTTTCTCTGGTATTTTTGTAACAATAAGCATGTGACATTACGCCAATGATTGCCATAGCTGCAGCGGCAACGGGGAACCCCCAGCGCGTATCGCTAAATAACAGCACAATCGGCATAAACACTACGCCAGTGATTAGCAATGCTAATAATGAGCCACCTTGACGAAAAGAGGCTAATTGAGTCCGATCATGGACATCTTGTGTCATCGCTGCGGAGAGTGATCCATAAGGTATATTAACCATCGAGTAGCATAAGCCCCAAATCATATAGCTGGCATAAGCATAAATAAGCTTGCCTTGCACGGATACATCAGGAGCAATAAAAGTAATTACGGTTAAAAATGCCAGAAAAATTGCCGATGTCATCATAACTGGACGGTATTTACCATTTTTAGATGCTTTACGCTTATCAACAAATGATCCAGCAAGCACATCCATAAAGGCATCAAAAATTTTACTGAATAAAAATACTCCACCAGCTGCTGCAGCGCCAATTCCGCAGACATCGGTGTAAAATTTAAGTAAATAAGCTTGGCCTAAATCAAAAGTAAAACCATTACCTAGATCACCAATTCCGTAGGCAATTTTTTCTTTGAGGGTAAGTTTTTTCTTAGTCATTACATTCCAATCAAATCAAAATGGGCGAAGCTAACAATAATTTGGCTATCGCAGTTTGGAAAAGCTAATTTTATTTCAACCGAGCCTTTGCGGTTGCTATAATACCATCCCTCTTGAGCCTCATCAAATTTAGCCCGATGCAAGAAATGCTGCAATTTATTACCATTGCTACTTAACCAGTA
>SSGY01000231.1 GCA_008017145.1 Neisseriales bacterium | reverse complement strand
AGCACTGGAGTCGTCGTCAATGAATGATAACCGATTAAGCGAATTATTAGTTGATGGAATTACACAGTTGGGGTTGAGTGTTACTGATAACCAATTAAGACAATTAATTAGCTATAAAGATATTTTGTTACGTTGGAATAAAGTTTATAGTTTGACGGCGATTACCAATCCTCGTGAGCTGATTATTCAGCATTTGCTTGACGGCTTGAGTATCGTGAATCATATTCCGGAAAGCTCTTGTGTGCTTGACGTCGGTAGTGGAATGGGTGTGCCAGGAATTATTTTAGCTATTATGTTGCCAACCTCCAAAATTACCGTTTTGGATAGTAATAGTAAGAAAAGTGCTTTTTTACAACAGGTAAAAATTGAACTTGAGCTGAGTAACCTAAGCGTAGTTTGTAAGCGCGTTGAGTTATATATACCTGATGAATTATTTACAATCATTACTTCACGGGCATTTGCTGATTTAGCGTTATTTGTTCAGCTTACAGAACATTTGATTGCGGATAACGGGCTTTATTTGGCAATGAAAGCCGAACGTGGACTTAGAGAGATGAAAAAAATTGATGGTTTTGCTTGTCGCCAAATTGAATTAAATGTACCTTATTTAGACGCAAAACGATTTTTGATAGAGATGAAACGTGCATGAAAAATGTAATAGTTATAGTTAATCAGAAGGGTGGGGTTGGTAAAACTACCACGGTTGTTAATCTGGCTACTGCTTTAGTCCAAAGCCGTAAAAAAGTTTTAGTAATTGATATTGATCCGCAAGCCAATGCCACTACTGGCGCTGGAGTTGATAAAAATAATTTGAAATATAGCGTCTATGACGTTTTAATCAATAATGTAGCTGTGGAAGATGCTATAGTGAAATCCGAGAGCTGTAAATTTGATTTACTGCCATCCAATCGCAATTTGGCAGGTGCAGAGATCGAGTTAGTTGATTTGGCAGAACGTGAATTTCGTTTGAAGCAAGCCTTACAAAAGGTAAAAGAAAAATATGATTTAATCTTGATTGACTGCCCGCCATCATTAAGCTTGTTAACACTAAATGCTTTAAGTAGTGCGGATTATGTTTTAGTTCCGATTCAGTGTGAGTATTATGCATTGGAAGGTTTAACCGATCTACTTAATACCGTTCAATTAATGAAGGGCAAATTAAACCCAGAGTTAGAGTTGCTAGGGATTTTGCGTACGATGTATGACAAACGTAATAATTTGGCATTGCAAGTATCTGCGCAATTAGTGGAATACTTTGATGATAAGGTGTTTTATGTTTCAATCCCACGCACAGTGAGATTAGCTGAGGCACCAAGTTATGGCACATCGGCAGTTGCTTTAGATGTTGAGGCGGTTGGTTCACAAGCGTACATTCGAATGGCGCGTGAATTAGTAAAACGTCTGCGTGAGATGAATGTTGAATAATAAAAATGTTTTATTTATGGTGGTTAGAGCAAATGGCAAAATTAACAGGCCTAGGTAAAGGCTTAGATGCGTTATTATCAGCATCAAAAATCAATTTGGACGTAAATAGTGCAGCGAAAACTTCCAATGATGTAACTGAGTTGGTAAATCAACTTAGTGATATCTCATTAAATAAAATTCAACCGGGTAAATATCAACCGCGGAAAGTATTTGATGAAGTAGAATTGCAAGAATTAGCGGATTCAATTCGTCATAATGGTGTGATTCAACCTGTTGTGCTACGAAAAATTGCACCTGAACGCTATGAGCTGATTGCTGGAGAACGTCGTTTCCGCGCATCGCAAATTGCAGGCCTTGAGAGTATTCCAGCTATTATTCGTGAGTTTAGCGATGAAGAGGCTTTAGCTGTTTCGTTGATTGAGAATATTCAGCGTAAAGATTTGAATATTGTCGAGGAAGCGCAAGGTTATCGTCGGTTGATTGATGAATTTGGCTTGACTCATGAAGCATTGGCTCAGGTAACTGGTAAGTCAAGAAGTAATATTTCCAATACTCTGCGTTTATTAAACCTAACTACACAGGTGTTGGATATGCTCTTGGAACGTAAGCTTGATATGGGGCATGCCCGTGCGTTGTTACCACTTTCGGAAGAAAACCAATTATTGTTAGCAGAAGAGATTATTGCCAAGAAATTAACTACTGCAGAAGTGGAAAATAAAGTTGCCAAAATTTTGCACGAATTAAAATATGGTGTAGGTAATATAAAAGTGGTACGTAAAGATCCAGATATCTCTCGTTTGGAAGAAAGTATTGCCGATAAGATAGGCATGGTAGTGGGAATAAAACATAATCGTGGCGGACACGGTAAAATTACGATTAATTATAGCTCAGTCGATGAATTGGAAGGTTTTTTGGAGCGCTTACGCTAAACCGTTAAGCGCTATTATTGTGTAAAATGTAAACTAATTAGGAGTGTGCAAAATGACGCAAGCAGTGAAAAATGTAATTTTTGATATTGGTAATGTGGTTTTAGAATGGCAGCCGGAGCACATTTTACGCAGTGTTTTTAGCGTTTCAAATATGGAAGCGATGATGGCAAAAACCTTTCTTTCGCGTGAGTGGCAGGCGTATGATCAAGGATTGCTTTCAACCAAAGAATTAAAAGAGCAAATGGCGTTAAATGTTGATTGTTCAATTACGGCAATTGAAGCTTTATTGCAAAATGTTGCTATTGCTTTACGTCCGATTCCTGAAATGGTGGCTTTGATTGCACAGTTAAAAGAATTAGGATACAATGTTTATGCTTTGAGTAATATGCCAAGCTCAATTTTTCAGTCTTTATTTGAAGAGCATAAATTTTGGCATCTTTTTGATGATATTATTATTTCATCACATATTAAATTAGCTAAACCTGATCCCGAGATTTACCAGTTTTTACTAGATAAACATTCTTTAGATGCTGCTAGTTGTATTTTTCTCGATGATAATAAAATTAATGTTGCGGTGGCTAAATCATTGGGCATCCACGGCATTAAAGTGATTAATTTTCAACAGGCTATTGATGATTTAAGTGACTTTTTAGGATTACCTAAATCTGTCCCAGAAATAGAGTAAATATTCAAAATCAGCGAGTGCCAGATGCTTAAACAAAGGAACTTGGAATGCAGTTAAATAAACAAACTGATTACGCGTTACGTGTTTTGCTTTATTTGGCATTCGTTGGTGAGACTCGTTTGGTTAATATTGACGAAATCGTCAGCAAATTTCATATTCTTCGCAACCACCTCATCAAAATCATTAGCAAATTAGCCCGACTAAAATTTATCGTAACTTATCGTGGCGTTAATGGTGGAATGAAAATTAATCCCGAAACGCTGAATATGACACTAGATCAAATAATTGCTGCGTTTGAACCAACTTTTGAAGTTGTGCAATGTGAGCATTTGGTTTGTCCTTTGACTGGAATGTGCCGTCTAAAAGCTGTGTTAGATGAAGCGAGTAATAATTTTGTTGCGACGCTTAGCAAGTATACCTTAGCTGAAATGCTACCAGCTAATGAATCAACTATACAAAAAATCATGTTAATGCTTGATTCACGTTTGGTGAAATGATCCAGTTAGAGATATAGAGAAGGGTAACTGTAATAAATGAGTATAATTAAAGCAGTAATAATGGATAAAGATGGCTCAACCATCGTCAGTCCCAATATTTTACCGGATGAATTAGGTGAGCTAATTCAACAAAATCAACATATTCACTGGGTAATGGCAACTGGTCGCAGCTTATGTAATGTCTTAAAAAGTCCGATGGTAGAGTTATTAAACCCTGAAGTACCGCAAATTATTGAAGGCGGCGCACGGGTTGTAAATTTGAATGGTGAATGTTTACAAGTCAGCCATTTGCAAACTCACGAAATTGAACATTTTCTTAAAGTTGTTGATTTAGACGCACTGCACTATTTATTTTACTCAGTGGATGAGGGTGGCGGATTTATGTACTCTAATAATCTTGAGTACTGGCAAGAGCAAATTATGGTTTTGAGAACTACCGATGATTTAAGTGAATTTGTTGCGTGGTTTGATGAAGTTAAGCCAGCAAAATTATCAGTTCGGGTTAAGCGTAATATCGATTTACCCGGGGTGAATTGGACGCAAAATGATAGTTATATCGATGTTACAACCGCTGGGGTACACAAAGGTTCTGCGGTATTGGATGTCTTAACCATGCTTGGTGTTTCACCATCTGAAACTGCTTTTGTTTTTAATGATTTCAATGATTTATCAGTGCTTGAACATCCTGAATTAAGCCAGATAGTTAAGGTTAAGGTTGGCGATCTGTTACCAGATGTAGCTGCAGATTATGCGCTTGAAAGCCCTTATGATGTCGCAGGGGTACTAAAAGGTTTGCTTAGTTGCAATACATGTTGATTTTACGTTGGAAACCGAGCTTTGTTGTTTTAAAAGGTTGCAATAATGAGTGTCATTCATAATGTTCGTGTGGCAACATCTGCAGATGCAGGGCAAGTTGCTCGGTTATTTGATTTATATCGTTGTTTTTATGGCAGAGAAAGTAATTTAAACGAGTCTGCTGGTTTCATTTCTGAGCGGCTTAAAAATAAAGATTCAGTGATTTTTATTGTTGAAACTACTGATGGAACTCTCGCAGGATTTACACAGCTATATCCAATATTTTCTTCGCTTTCTGCCAAGAAAGCTTGGGTTTTGAATGATCTTTTTGTTTGCCATGAGTTTAGATCTCAGGGAGTTGCAAGCAAGCTTATTCAGCAAAGTCTGGCATTTTGTAAAAACGCTGGTGCTGAGTGGGTTAGCTTGCAAACTGCAACGGATAACTTTACCGCTCAAAAATTATATCAAAGGCTTGGGTTTATTCAGGATACTCAGTTTTTAAATTACTACTATAATTTTACTGTGTGATGCTAAAAATATTAAGATTACTACATCGCTTATAGTAATGAGCTAATTTAGTTTTGCAGGTAGGATAGGGAATAAACCCCATCCTGTTTAAGAAAGATTAAGCGTTACTGAGCACTTGAGAAGCTTCGTTGGTTTGTGCTTTTTTAGTGAAGAATTTTTTCAAAATTATCGCAATTAACGCAGTTGCAACAGCCCCACAGAGCATACAAATAATCGCGATTAGCGGTTTATTCATTGCCCCAAGCAAAGCTACAATTGGTCCGCCATGCGCCACACTATCCGTTACTCCAAAACTAAATGCCATTACTGACGCAAGCATACTACCGATAACATTTGCCGGAATTACCGAAAATGGATCTTGTGCCGCAAAAGGAATCGCACCCTCAGAAATCCCCACTAAACCCATAGCTCCAGCAGCCTTACCAGCTTCAAGCTCAGCTTCGCTAAACAGATTCATCTTTCTACCGATTACGGTTGATAATGCCATGCCCAATGGCGCAACTGGAATCGCACATGCCATTGCGCCCATGAACTGCGTTTGACCATTGGCAATCATCCCAATCGAGAAGAGGAACGCAACTTTATTGAATGGTCCACCCATATCAAAGCCAGTCATACCACCCAGTACAATCCCTAATAATATTGCATTACCAGTACTCATTTCCTGTAAGGTATGATTTAAAAATACCATTAAACTCGCAATTGGTGCACCGATTACAAAGATAAATACTGCAGCAATAAATAATGTACCACTGATTGGCGCGATTAAGATTGGCACTAATGGACGCAACATTTTATGGTAATTGAGATTAGCTATCCAACGGACAAAGTAACCTACCAATAATCCGGCAATAATTGCGCCGATAAAACCAGTACCAGCCGATGCATGGTAGAATGAACCATTATTGGCAATCCAGCCACCAATAAAGCCCGGTGCTAGCGCAGCCCGATCACCAATCGCCAGCGCAATGAAGCCAGCTAAAACTGGAATCATCAACGTAAATGAAGCCACTCCGACATCCAATACTGACTGCCATTCGCTACCTTTAGGAATCACCATCCCAGCTTCACTTGGTTTGCCACCAATGGCTAGAGATAGGGCAATTAATAGTCCTCCAGTTACCACAAATGGAATCATATAAGATACACCATTCATCAGATAGGTGTAAAGACTACCATTCTTTGCGTTTTTCTTATCTTGTTGTTGTGATTTTGTCGAAGCCTGTGCTTGAAATAACGGCGCGTCTAATGCCTCCTGAATTAATTTCTCCGCATTTTTGATTGGGGCTTTTACGCCAGTTTTGATTAATTTCTTACCTGCAAAACGCGTCAGGTCAACTTGGGTATCACAGCTGACGATAATAGCATCCGCCTTGGCGATTTCTTCTGCACTTGGGGAATTTTTAACCCCAACTGAGCCATTGGTTTCAACTTTGATAGTATAGCCCAAATTAGCCGCTCCGATTTCCAGAGCTTCAGCAGCTAAATAAGTATGGGCTACCCCAGTTGGGCAACCCGTAACACCGATAATAAAACCCTTGCTCGTGCTGGTTTGCACTTCTTTAACTTTTTTCTGCTCCATCAGTAGGTCGAGCGCTTCTTTGGTTGTGGTTGCTGCCATGATTTTGTTGATAAAGCCATGCTCAATTAATTTATTGGATATTTTAGCCAGTAACTCAACATGCAGATTAGTACTACCTTCTGGCGATGCAATCATAAAAAAAAGCTTGGAGTATTCGCCATCATCGGCACCATAATCAATTCCGCTTCGGCTAATCCCAACTGCTACGGCAGGTGTGGCTACTGCAGAACTTTTGGCATGAGGGAAAGCAACGCCTTCTTCAAAACCTGTATTGCTGACCGCTTCACGCGCATTAACATCAGCAAGAAATTGTTCTTTATTGGTAACGTTACCATTTTTGACTAATAAGTCAATCAGTTCTACAAAAACCTCTGCTTTGCTGGTTGATTTTAAATCAAGGCAAATCAGCTGTTCATTTAAAAAATTATCAATCATGATAAACTTCCCTTGTTTAAATTACATGATGTTATTTAGCTTTAATCTGCTATTATGAACGCACCGCACATTATTCTACCATATTTTAAATGTGGTTATTCTTGGTGCTTAATTTTTAGCTATTTATCAATTTGCATTGGTTATATACTTGCAAACAAATAGATTTTATAAAAACATACTAATTTTTACAATAATCAATATTGTTGATTGAATAATATTGCCAAATGTGTTAGCAAAATTGATGGATTGTGTCGCGCGGGTATTAAAAGACTTACTTAGTTGAGATGTATGTTGATTTTACGTTGGAAGCTGAGCCTTATTGTTTTAAAAGGTTGTAATAATGAGTGTAATTAATGATGTTCGCGTGGCAATATCTGCAGATGCAGGGCAAGTTGCTCGGTTATTTGATTTATACCGTTGTTCTTATGGCAGAGAAAGTAATTTAAGCGAGTCGGCTGATTTTATTTCTGAGCGACTTAAAAATAATGATTCAGTGATTTTTATTGTTGAAAATGATGATGGAGTTCTAGCAGAATTTACACAGCTATATCCAATATTTTCTTCGATTTCTGCCAAGAAAGCTTGGGTTTTAAATGATCTTTTTGTTTGTCGCGAATTTAGATCTCAGGGCGTCGCAAGCAAGCTTATTCAGCAAAGTCTGGCATTTTGTCAAAACTCTGGTGCTGAGTGGGTTAGCTTGCAAACCGCAACGGATAATTTTACTGCACAACAATTATATCAGAAGCTTGGGTTTATTCAGGACATTCAGTTTTTAAATTATTACTATAATTTTACTGTGTGATGCTAAAAATATTTAACAAATACTATGTCACTTATAATGACGAGCAAGTTTTTTGATACTAAGGTTTAGCTAGCATATGCTGCTTGCTAAGTTCTTATCCGCTTTTGTCTAGGGCTTTTAAACCTAGTACCTCGTACTTATTCTTCTTGTAGACACCTTGTAAATTTATAAAGAGGTTCTTACAAAATTGCAATTGATAATGTTACTTTCTTATTTCAATTTGTCCAGCTTTCGTATTATGCTGTAAGTAAATTATCCAATTTGTATCAAAATTGACCCTGTTTTATGTAAAATAACAAATGGAAACAGTAAATATTTTGACTCTTAATTGAGTTGTAGATGTTCTATCTCTATTTTTGCAGAATAACGTATAATCATGGTATCCTCAATTTTTCGCGGTAATCTTATGGCTGATTTTGAACCTAAAGTACGAATAACAGTTCCAGCATATATACAGGATATTTTAAATACTGATATGTATGATTTTGATTTAACAAAAAATAAAATATGTAATGAAATTTTTTTTGCTTTTCACCAGAGCCATAATGAGCAAGCTAAGCGTTTTCGGCTACAAGAGTCAACAATTTTACAATTTACCCTGAGTAATGAGAATCTTGATTTGTTCATTAAACTTACGGATCAAGTGAATTTTACCAACAAAGCCGAATTTTTTCGTCAAATGTTTTTTGATTATTGTAGTCAACCGCGTTATGTTCGTGAGTTATCTTTAAATGAAAAAAGTATTAAGTTGGTTAATAAAGCGATCAAGGAACAAAAGCAGCTCAGGATTCGCTATAAAGATGGGCTGCGGTTGGTTGAGCCCTATGCGTTATTGAAGTCAGATAATGAGACGCGGAATTATGTCTATGTCTACTGTCATAATAAGCATGATTATTGCATCTATCGATTAGCCAATATTGAAGCGGTGTCAATTACCGCAAACGCATTTGAACATTATGATCAATCACTTATTGATGGCATTAGGCATAATTTTGATCCATTTCTCTCTTATGGTCAAACAGTTAAAGCACGCTTGACTGAAGCTGGATTTCAGATCTACGAACGTAACATTACGCATCGACCGCAGATTATTAAACAAGACGGTAATACTTATGAGTTTGAATGTTCTGCAATACGAGCCAAATTATATTTCCCCAAGTTTTTTGGTGAAGTTGAGATTCTTGAGCCTCTTGAGTTGCGTGAGTGGTTTAAAAATGGAATCAAAAACATGATGAACGTGTATCAGGTAAATGGTGGATAATTACAGTGTTTAACGAGTTAAGTGCCAAAGAGTATTTTTTATCTCGGAGAATGGGAGCTCTATAACTTTTTTTAGTTAAACTTAACAAGACAAAGATCTAGATTCTTAGATAATTAATCTTATGTTATCCATCAGCATAAAAATTTAGAGAGAAGGTCTCCTAGCTTTGCGGTATGATGTAGAAATGCTAACGAATGTAATAGTTATTGTTTATAAGCAATACCAATTAACCAAACTATAATATTAGAAAACATTATGAAGAAAAAATTAGTTGTCTTAACCGGTGCTGGTATAAGTGCTGAAAGTGGCGTAAGAACATTTCGTGATATGGATGGACTATGGGAAGATCATGATATTATGGAGGTAGCATCTTATAAAGGTTGGTTAAAAAATAAAGATTTAGTTTTAGACTTTTATAACAAGCGTCGCAATCAACTAGCAAAAGTTAAACCAAATTATGGTCATATTGGATTAGTTGAGCTGGAAGAGTTTTTTGATATAACTATTATTACCCAGAATGTTGATGATTTACATGAAAGGGCAGGAAGCAAATCAATCATTCATCTGCATGGTGAGTTAATAAAGGCTAGAAGTAGCAAAGATAAGTCTCTAGTGTATGAGATAGGTTATAAAAATATTAACAATGGTGATTTATGTAAATTAGGATCACAACTTCGCCCACATATTGTCTGGTTCGGTGAAACTGTTCCTGAAATAGAAAAAGCTACTTGTTTAGTGAATGATGCTGATATTTTTGTAGTCATAGGTACATCTTTGCAGGTATATCCAGCGGCTGGATTATTAGCAGAGACAAGAAAAGATGTACCAATCTATTTTATTGATCCGAATGCAAAAGATGTGCGTCAGCGAAGCAATATGACATTAATATCTGAAAACGCTTCAACTGGTGTAAGAAAATTAAAAGATTTATTAATGAATTTATAACTAAAAATTATTCTTTTGGTAATGAAAATAAGGTTAAAAGAAGTAACCTAATTAATATCAAACTGTTTAACTTAGTATTTTACAAAGGTCTTATCATGGAAAAATGTATATATTGTGGGAGTAAAGCTTATGCTGGTGGTACATGCTTTAAAAGTCCAATTAAGATACATGTTGTTGAAAAAGATAAACACTGTATATATTGTGGGAGTAGGGCTTATGCTGGTGGCACGTGCTTTAAAAGTCCACACAAATACCATCAGGTTAATGTAGATGCAAAAACATGCATATATTGTGGGAGTAAAGCTTATGCCGGTGGCACATGCTTTAAAAGCCCTCATAAAATACATGTATTAGGCAAAGGTTAAATTATTATGTTAACGTTGATAATATTTGATAAGTCGATTAGTGTCGTTAGGAATAAGCATGGACATTAAAAGTTTATTAAATAGAATACAAGAAGTAAATAAAAAATACGAACAATTTGCAAAATTAAGTGGCGATAACTTTAATGTATTCAGTGTACTTGGGCTTAATTCTGCTGAAAATATGCACTCGTTATTTATTGCAGAATTATTAGACCCAAATGGTACACATGGTCAGGGTTGTCTCTATTTGTCATTGTTCTTGGAGGAACTTGATTTAATTGAATCATATAAAGAGTTAAATTCCGCAAAAGTTATAACTGAAAAACATATTGGTGAAATAGATAAAGATTTTCTTGAAGGTGGTCGCATTGATATTTTTATAGAGCATCTAAGTAATAATATAATCATCGAAAATAAAATATATGCAGGTGATCAACATAATCAACTTTATCGCTATTATCAATTTGACAAGAATGCTTGGATTATATACCTTACACTAGATGGTAGCCCCCCTACTAAAGAATCATTAGGTGAGCTATCTATCGACAAAGTAACATGTATTTCTTATGCTAAACATATCATAGATTGGTTAAATATTTGTATCGAGAAATCAGCATCGTTACCGATAGTTCGTGAAACTGTAATTCAATACCGTAACACAATCAAAAAATTGACTCATCAATGCTCAAATAGGGATAAAGAAATGGAAGTCACTAATATTTTACTCAGTTCGGAAGAAAATTTCAAAGCCGCTCAAAACATTGCAAATCAAATTAATTCATTGGTAAAGATACACGATGAGATACTGAAAATAATTCACAAAAGGCTATGCTCTAAATACAAAAGTGAAACTACTGATTTAGTTCTCTTCACTTTTTTAGATTATGAAATAAAGTTAAATATAACGTATGAATATGGTTGGTTCCATTATGGGATTTTCCCGAGTAAAAATAATAAATGGGGATTTTCTTATGATAAAGAATTAACTAAAATAGATCGTTTATTACATAAATATTTTGACACAAAATATCCAACAGAAAATCCAGATGCAAGGTTTGCAGAGTTATCCGAGTACTGTAAAAAATATAGGGATGGAGATAAAAATAAATTTATCAAGGGATATTATCGTAGTCCTGAGAGCGCAAAGAACTATTTTTGTTGGATACCTTTTAATAAAATAGAAGAAGACATTAACTATGCATTTTATAAAGATGAAATGACATTCAAAGATTATGCATGGCTTTATAACTCAGATAATCAAAATAAGCTAATAGATTATGCTTTAGAGCTTTGCGATGAGATAATTAAATCTATAAAGGATAGTATTACAGATCCGAGCGTAGTATTTATGGTTTAGAAATGAGTTAGTTGAAACTTATACTAAATCATCAAAGTTTTGAAGGCAAATTACCCATTGATATAGATATGACTAGTCATGCTAGAAACATTATTTGTACAGGTGGTGTTCTGGGAATACAAACATTCCTGAACTGGTACGCTGAGTTACCTTATAAGTATAAGATTCTTCTTGCAAGAAATCATGATTTTCGTACTGCTAATTTACCTACGTCATAAGCTATACTCTGTTAAAATTTTGACTTAATAATAACGAGGAGCGGTGATGAGCGAGTGTTTCTTTTGCCTGAATAGTGGCGGTCAAATTCTATATAACTGTGATGCATATCGAATTATTTTGGTTGATGATAGCGATTATCCCGGATACTTACGAGTGGTGTTAAATCGTCACCTCAAAGAACTCACCGATTTAAGCTTTGATGAAAATATAAATTTATACCAAGCGGTGATTAAATGTGAGCAAATTCTGCGTCAAATTCTCAATCCAGAAAAAATTAATATTGCCAGCTTTGGTAATGTTACTCCACATATTCACTGGCATGTAATTCCGCGTTTTAGCGATGATAAACACTTTCCTAATCCTACGTGGGGTGAAATTACTAACCCAGACTATCAATCTTCTTCTGAATTAATCAGCGCGGCGGCGAATTTACGCGATAATTTTAAGACCTTGTTTTTGGCGTTGTAAACTATATGCATGACTTTGTTCATTTACGTATTCATAGTGAATTTTCAGTTACCGAAGGTATTCTGAGGATTAAAAATTTAATTAAACTGGCTGATGCTAATCAGATGCCAGCTTTGGCATTAACTGATCATCACAATATGTTTGGCTTGGTAAAATTTTATAAGCTTTGCCGCGAAAAAGGTATTAAGCCGATTATTGGTAGTGAGGTTAATGTTCAGGGTAAAGATTTTAATTACCAATTGATTTTGCTGGCAAAGAATTTAGCTGGTTATCGGCAAATTTGTGACTGGATCAGTCGTTCTTATGTGCAAAATAAGATCCTTGATGTGCCACATATTAAAGAAGAATGGCTGCAAGAATCAGTACAGAATGATATCGTGCTGCTCTCAGGTGGTGCATTTGGTGATTTAGCCGAATTTATCAAACAGCGCAATTATGCAGCTGCCAAAGCACAGATTTTGCGTTGGAAAGAAATTTTTGCTGATGATTATTTTATTGAGTTGCAACGAACTGAAAAACATTATGATGATGACTTTTTTAATGCCTGTTTAGAATTAGCTACAGAATGTTCTGTTGCAGTAGTAGCAACGCATCCAGTTCAATTTGCGGCAGCTGAAGATTATTTAGCGCATGAAGTACGGGTATGTGTTGCCGATGGCGCGATGCTTGATGATGGTAATCGCCAGTCAAAGTATAGTCCAGATCAATACTTTAAATCCATGCAGGAAATGACTGAGTTATTTAGTGATTTACCAACTGCGCTACATAATAGTGTGGAAATTGCTAAAAAATGTAATTTAGAAATTGCGTTGGGTAAATATTTTTTACCAGATTTTGCAACGCCAGAGAATCAACCGCTCGAAGAATACTTATCTCTCTTGTCCAATCAGGGGCTTGAACAGCGAATGAAGGAGCTGTTCCCAGATGAAAATATCAGAACGGAAAATTATCCCACTTATCAAGCGCGTTTAGAGCTGGAAATTGAAACTATTATTCAAATGGGGTTTGCTGGTTACTTTTTGATTGTCTCGGATTTCATTATCTGGGCAAAACAAAACGGTGTTCCAGTTGGACCAGGGCGTGGTTCTGGTGCTGGTTCATTAGTCGCATTCTCTTTGGGGATTACTGATATTGACCCGCTACGTTATAGCTTACTCTTTGAGCGTTTCTTAAATCCTGAGCGGGTATCAATGCCCGATTTTGATATTGACTTTTGTCAGGAAAAACGCGAAAAAGTTATTCATTATGTACAGGATAAGTACGGAGCAGATGCGGTAGCGCAGATTGCTACCTTTGGTACCATGTCATCCAAAGCTGTAATTAAAGACGTTGGACGGGTTTTAGGTTTACCTTATGGATTGTGTGATTCAATCTCAAAACTTATCGAAAATACTCCGGCTAAAAGCTATGGTTTAATTGACGCCTTGACTCAATTTCCAGAATTAAAACAAAGAATTGATAATGCCGATGATGAAGTACGCCGACTATGGGAAATGTCCTTGCAACTGGAAGATTTAACCCGTAACGTTGGTAAACATGCGGCTGGGGTATTGATTGCGCCGAGTAAATTATCTGATTTTTGCCCACTTTATTTAGCTGATGGTATGCAAACTTCTCAACTAGACAAAGATGATGTTGAGGCAATCGGTTTAGTTAAGTTTGACTTTTTGGGGCTGCGTAATTTAACCATCATCCAAGAAGCAGTCGAAAATATTGCCAAATTACATCAGGTTGATTTACATTTATCCAATTCTGAATTTAACGATCCTAAAGTTTATGAGCTATTACAAGCTGGAAATACTACTGCCGTGTTCCAGCTAGAGTCGCAGGGAATGAAACGGCTGTTGGTTAAACTTGAACCAAGTCGTTTTGAGGATATTATTGCGGTTTTAGCGCTCTATCGTCCGGGTCCGCTTGGCTCGGGGATGGTGGATGATTTTGTCAAACGTAAAAAAGGTGAAGCAGAAATTGATTATTTTCATCCTGATTTACGCGAAAGTTTAGATCCAACCTATGGCGTAATTGTTTACCAAGAGCAAGTGATGCAAATATCGCAGATTATTGGTGGTTATACTCTGGGTGGTGCTGATTTACTGCGTCGGGCAATGGGGAAAAAGAAAAAAGAAGAGATGGATGAACATCGTGCGATCTTCACTTCTGGTGCAGCTAAAAAAGGTTATGATACGGCATTGGCGGAAAAACTCTTTGATTTAATGGCAATGTTTGCCGAGTATGGCTTTAATAAATCGCATACTGCAGCTTATGCCGTGGTATCCTATCATACTGCACTACTTAAGGCTTATTACCCAGCCTGTTTCATGGCGGCTACACTGTCTTCAGAGTTGGATAAAACTGATAAATTATATGAATTTTATCAGGATTGTAAAGATAATAATCTACAAATTTTACCGCCAGATATTAATCATTCTTTTTATCGTTTTACACCAGTTGCAATTCAACATAATGGTGCAACTACTTATGCTATTCGCTATGCGCTGGGTGCAGTTAAAGGCTTGGGACAAAATGTAGTTGATATTATGGTTGCCGAACGTGAGCAAAATGGTCCTTTCCAAAGCATTATTGATTTTTGCCGTCGGGTCGATAAAAAAGTTATCAATAAACGCACCCTTGAAAATTTAATTAAAGCTGGCTGTTTTGATTCATTAGAGCCAAATAGAGCAAAATTATTT
>SSGY01000147.1 GCA_008017145.1 Neisseriales bacterium | reverse complement strand
GCACTGCCAATACCCTGTTTTTGTTTTTTCGGCAAAACCGCCAATGGTGCTACCGCCAGCACTTTATACTCTTGATTATCATTGATAATTTTGATTTTGCTATATAAAATATACCCGACTATCTCATCCTCAATTTTGGCAACTAATGCCAGCTCAGGAATAAATGCGGCGCTTTTACGCAGGCGTTTCACCAAGAGATGTTCTTGATGGTCGCTAAATTCTACATCGACAAAAGCATTCTGCACCAACGATTCTACAGCAGAATAATCCTTTGCTTGTTCAATTTGTATTTCAATCATTGTAAAATCTTTAAGCCTATGTTAAACAATTAAATAGATCTAAATCAATAGTTGACAGCAATGCTCGCTGTGCTGGAGATAACGGCTTTTTGATACAATCAATCATTCCATTAATTAACGTTGGATTATCTTCATTATAAATCAGATGAATGGTGTGGAATATTTGCAATATTTGATCATTACCATTTTTTAGTTCATCATATAATGGTAATAGTTCCGCTAAAAGATCCTCACCTTCTAACCAACCATCAAATCCGCCATTTTGGTTATTAACGGTTAATGTAATAATAATTTGCCCATTAATTTGTTTATAATCAACAACATATCTTAATAAATGTGGCTTAATTACCTCAAAATTGATTTCTACTGGATCATAACGAAACATTAACACTAAATCACCAAAATTAGTGATATGAAAAAACACATCAAAATATTTCGCAAGCAATTCCACTTTGTTACCACTAAAATCACCATAATTGTAAGTATATTGAACACCGTGAGTATTAAGTTTGGCACGCTTTGATAAGGCCTTCATCTCATCACGGCATTCTTTGCTGATCGGTTTATCTAACTTACAAAATTCATAATACAAATATTCACTCATTTATCATCCCTAAAATATCATCAATAGATTTTTTCAATCCACTAGGATCACTATAAAATAATTTTGCGGTTTCAACTACTCTTTTTAGTAAAATCATATCTTCTAGCAACATGTTTTCAACTGACAAATTACTTTTGATGACTTCAGAAGAATACTTACTATAAAGCTGTCCGATAGAGGTGTTTAAAAATGCAGCAGTTAGCACCTCAATATTTTGGAAATCAAGTAGAACCATTCTCTTTTCATCAAAAACTTGTTCAATTCGTTTATAAATTAACTCTCCGTCATCGGCTTCGATAGCAAATGAATTACCAATTATATTATAAATATTTATTCTTATTTCTTTCATGTTGTGCTTGTTTCTAAGAAATATCGTGGATAATTACTTCTGATGCGAGTTGGTATGAGTATTTATCATTGGTTTTAAATTCCACAGTAAAAATTATTCCAAAAAAATTAAACTTTAATTCCTTACTGTTGTGCTTTACACTTTGAGAGAATCTATAAAATTCGTTACCACTATCTCAAACTGATTCGAAATATTAGTAGGCGATTTGCGACGAAGCCCACACCAAGTAGGTGAGGAGTAAATCAACGACCTAGGATGAAGAATATGATTGAGTATAAAATTTGCGATTAGAACGTTTCCTTAAGTTCTCGAAACATCTGAATAGTAGTACAAAATTTAATTCCAAAATCGTTACAAACTTCAGGAATTTTTATCTTCTTCTTGATATTAGGATTACTACTTTCATGGGTAACAATGGTGATATTGTTTTTATTTGCCAACGCATAAGCAATAAGAAAAGCATCCGCTTCTGTCGATGACATAAATTCGGTAATAGCCCCTGGAAGATAGTGATTTGATTTATTAACTGCCCATTGCATAATTTTTTGATATTCCGCAACCACTTGGTTGGTATCAGTCTCTTTGAAGAAACCAGATGGAAGCTCACCACAACACCATTGAGCTAACTCATCAGGATGTGAACTAGGGTTTAGCTCTTGAGATACTTTATCTATACTAATTAGAGTACCATTAATTGCCAATGTTTTAAATTTCTTCCAAAAGCTCACAACCACATCCAAAGGATATGTGTCACGGTGAGACTGGATAAAAAAATTCGAATCAAGTAAATAAATCATAGTTTACCCAAAATTATCAGAAAGAAATTTATAGAAGATGCCACCATGTAAGCCAGTCAGCTTATAGGCATCTCGATGTAGTATATCCCCAGACTGAATTGCCATATTTATGTAAGAGGCAAACTTTAAACTAACTCTTTTTCTCGCGGTGAGATAAAAATCCCCACCACCGCCAGATGATTTTAGCGCAGATTCTTTTTGAATATATTGGTTATAGAATTCAAAGAATTCTTTTTTGTCTATCTTTCCAGTATCCAAAGCACGACGGGCAATAACTAATTCACTAACTTTAAAATGGCGTGCTAACTGCTTAAAATCAAAATTCTTCCAGTGTTTATTAAACAATTTTTTAGGTACAAGCAACTCTGCGGCAACTTTATCACAAAATTTCTCAGTTTCGTCATCAGCTGGCAATAATTGACGAAAATCAAAACCAGCACTACTTCCAATCCAAATATGAGCCAATTCATGTGCAATTGTGAACATTTGTGCGGATTTGCTATCAGCATTATTTACAAACATGAATGGCACTATTTCATCGGTCAAAACAAAACCACGGCAATCTTCCACCTTAATTTTGCGATGGGTATTATTGCCAACAACGCCATTAAACGTTACTATTATCCCGCTATTTTCAACTTTTTTGGTTAAACCATCTAATGCTTGCTCCCAGCTACTAAACTCCATAGCCCACTCTTCAGGCAACTTCAATGCTTCTCGAATAGAAGCCACAACATCTTCAACAGGTTTTGCCTGATATTTACCAACAAAAGGCAAAGGCGAAACCTCCATTGACAACAAATATTCTTTGAGCCATTCCTGCCGTTGCTGTAATATGGAAACCGCGTCGAAAATTTCTAAACTTATATATTTTTGTGATGAACCATCTGTTCGAAAGAAAGGAAAGGGTAACTCAATAGTTGGTGGTGTATCTAAAAAAAAATAACCAAATGGAATATGGATTCGATGAGAAAAATCTTCTAACTGTTTGAAAGTTGGAGATTTTTGCTGTTCTATCCATTTTTGTAAATTAGGAAATTTGCTCAGAATGGTATCTAACTCTACTCCGGCTCGTTCTATCGCCCAAGTGAGAATGCTTGGGTTAATATTTAGAGTTGTCATGATAAAAGATACCTTTAATTAGAAGAATACATAAATAATCAATGAGTTATTGTATCATAAATTCTAGCTAAAACTAATCCAGATAATTATGGAGGATAACTTGTTTTTGCGCTGGTGCACCAGCAATTAGTGCCTGCGCTGCAGCAATTTTAGTCTCCAAAGCCTCTATCTAGCTAACTAGTCGTTGCTGTACATATAATGGTGGCACTTCACTTTTGAATTGGCGACCGAGTAGGCGAAATGTATGTAGGTATCTCATTATAATTTCAACCCACAAGAAAATTAGTTGCTACCACCGGCTATCCTGTAACTCCAAATCAATAAACCTCCCCGAGTCACTCGCTTGCAGCTTATTTATTATCGTAACCATTTTAGCTACACTTTCAGAAACCTCCAAATTAGCACCCACGCCACCCATTGCGGTTTTTACCCAGCCTGGGCGCAATGCGATACTGATTACTTCTGTATTTTCTTTTGCATAACACGCTGTTAACATATTTAGCGCGCATTTAGACATCCGATAGGCATAACCAAAACCATTAGCACTACTAATTGACCCAGCCAAGCTTGCCATGTTGATAATTCGAGGATTGGAGCTAAAAGATAAACTGTGCTCAAAACATTGAACGCTACGCATAGCGCCAATTGCGTTTATCTCCAATGCTTTTAAAACATCATCTGCATTAGTTTGCGCCAAAGTTAATTTATCAAAATACTGCGCAATAACTCCAGCATTATTGATTAAAATGTCAATTTTAAAATGTTTATACTTTGCATGTAATCTATCAAAGTCTATACTACTCGCAACATCAAGTTGTTCAATCAACAATAGATCACCATATTCAGCACTCAGCGACTGCAACTCTACAGCTCTATCTGGTAACCGACAGCATGCTATAACCTGATAACCACGCTCAAGATACGCTTTGACAAAACCAAACCCAATACCACGATTTGCGCCAGTGATTAATACCGTTTCCATAAATTACCTTTAATCACGCATAATTAACGTTTAATTTTCATCCGTAAATACAAATGCTTCTTACCAGAAGTCGGTAAAACCCGCTCTTCAATCTCAAAGATATTCTTGCGGGCTTTTACCAGCGCACTGAGCTTTTCGTAACCATAATCACGTGGATCAAAATCAGGTTGTACCCGATTTAAGTACGAGCCAAACGCAGCTAAGTTTGCCCAGCCATCGTCACTGCTCGCTTCTTCAACTGCTTTAGCTGCTAATTTTAATGGAAAGCGTTTTTTAGGTACTTCTTTATCATCGTTTTGGGTGCTTTTACCCGCTGTAGCATCATCATGTGGCGCTTCTGCGGCTAAGATATCATCGTCACCCTTATTATCCAAACGTAAATTTTCGGTACGGATAAATTTATGACAGGCATTACGAAATGAAGCAGGAGTTTTCTCTTCACCAAAACCATATACCCACAAACCCTCTTCACGAATCCGCATCGCTAGTCCAGTAAAATCACTATCGCTGGAAACAATACAAAAGCCGTCAAAACGTTTGGTATAAAGTAAATCCATTGCATCAATAATCATCGTGCTGTCGGTGGCATTTTTACCGCGAGTATAGGCAAATTGTTGCACCGGCTTAATCGCGAATTTATTGAGTACGCTTTTCCACTGCGAGCTATGGGTAGAGGTAAAATCACCATAAATCCGCTTAACTGTAGCCTCACCATAGCGTGCGACATCTGCCAATAGTGCCTCAATTACCGATGCTTGGGCATTATCCGCATCAATCAATACCGCTAAATGTAAATTGGCTTCTTCCGAATTTTTGGGAGTGTACATGTTTATTTCGCTTTTAATTGTAATTGTTGAATAATTTGTAAGCTTGCTGCTTTCGCTAGCGGTCCGCCAAATTCTTTATCTTGTGATTTAGGTGGTTTAATATCAGATATATTAGTTACAATAATATAACTTTGCTGATCTTTTTTGAGGTAGCCGATAAAATAACCGTCGCGTAATTGACTGGCATTGTTGCTCTTCAAATATTTACGCGAACCACTACCTGTTTTGCCGTATAAATCCCAACCGCCATCAATCTTACCCAAGTAGATATTTTGCATGGTATTATCAACCGCGCTATGGCTGATATTTAATTGATAATCTTGCATATTTTCTAGGAAACGCAATTGCTCTAGCGCTGAAATTTTCAGACTGCCACTTAACCAAGCATTAGTTAAACCATTATTTTTACCCGCATCACCACTAAAATCCTGATTACCGTATTTAAAATCAGCCAAATAATTTTTGATAGATTTCATGCCAATTTGCGGAGATAGCTGTTGAGAAACCCAAAGAACCGAATATTGTTCCCAACTGCGTGGGGTTTGATTCTGGTTCCAACTCTCCATCCAGCGTTGTTTGCCATCCCATTTAAATACCGTGCTCTCGCTAATTATTCCTTTATCAAATGCCATTAACGATAACGGAATTTTAAACGTAGAATTAGGTGGGATTCTTTCACTACAACGTTTAGGGTTGTATTCTTCAACCATTTTATGATTTTGTGCATCATAGAGAATAAAACAGGCATTCTTACCCGCAAAAATTTGGTTATAGTCAGGGGACGTGGCAAACGAATAGCTTGCAAGTGATACGCATATAGCGCTAAGAATTTTTTTCATGTTATATACTGCTCATTAATATTGCAATATTGTACCACACCAGCCCGGCATCAATCAGACCAGACAAAATCTTATCCCATACATGCTATAACCTTACCTCTTTTAAATAAATCCCACTTGTTCGTGTCCTTTTAAATGTCGAAATAACCTAAGCGCTGCATTATCAGTTAAACCAGTGAGGTAATCATTAAGTAGCCGAATTTGCTCAATCTGTTGCTGTGGTGACAATATCTCTACCCAGGAACGAGCATCACGTTTGTTTAATGAATCACGAATACTTTTATGAATAAACTCAGTTGGTGCGGTGAGTAATATCATCTGTGATTGTAGCTTATTCAAATTATGCAATGCTGCAATATGTGTTTTTAATAACTCACTCATTATTTCATAACCACCAAGACTATTTTTGAGAACTGCAATATTATTGTAGCCTGCGGTTACAGAATGTTTTTTAAGTCCAGTATTACTTTTAGCAAAGCGATCTTTGACTGGATGATTTGCCATAATTGCTGCATAAATATCAAGCAGCCCGTTTATTTTACCTTTTGCATTGAGTAATTGATTATCAATCGTATAAGTACCCGTAATAATATAGTCATACTTTTCTTTAAAAGCATGGAAAGCATTTAATATTAGTTGAAATAATGCTTCAGAGCGTAGTTTGCTTGCTATATTGGCAAAGCTCATCTCCGCCAAACTTTGTTTATAATTATTCAATTTTTCTTCAAGAGTTTCACCAGGAGTTCTCATCGCTAATGGGGTTTTAAGGTTGGCAAAAGTAATATCAAGAAGTGTTTCACTATATGTTTCCTCTGAAATAAATCCAAGATATACAAAATCTTCAAAATCAAATAAGCTATAGCAAATATCATCAGCAGCTTCTACCACATATACTAATGGATGGCGCTCATAATCTTCGCCAGCAACAAGGTTTAGCCCACAGCTACTTAAAATACGATTAAAGAGCTCTTGCTCACTAGCATAAATATTAAATTTCTTATAAATACTATTTTCTTGATGATGCATTCGTGGATATTTGATACTGGCTGCTAATGTTGCATAGGTGAGATCTATATTCTGATTTTGGGCTAAAAGACGAATTGTTTGTGCATTGCCCTCTATTTTAAATATATCTGCTTCCAGCTTAGCAAGCTTACCCAAACTATCGCGATATTCTGGCAGAACTAGTAACTCAGTATACGTTTCATTTAGTGCTTCTTCACCTTGATGTCCAAAAGGAGGATTACCAATATCATGAATCAAACATGCTGCGGCAACCAGATCGGCAACATTATTAGTAAATAGCTCTCGCACTTGTTCATCATTAAGACAACTACCTCCAAAATATTGAGCTATTACCGCCACATCATTTTTGGGCATACACGTTTCCCATACATATGAGGCAACCATTCGTGCTAATTTTTTGCCTACCGTAGATACCTCAATACTATGTGTCAAACGATTATGTACAATATCGTTATCACACAATGGAACTACCTGCGTTTTATTTTGTAATCGACGAAAAGCCGTTGACGAAACAATCCTCAAGGAGTCATGTTCAAAACTGCTATGAGAGTAATCTTTATCAATCACTTGTTTTTTTGATTTGCAGGGATTAACTAATTTACTCCATGACATCTCTGGTGGTATCATATCAATAATCTTATTAAAAACATCCCGCACTATTGCGTCTTTATATCCTTCAGGTTCATCTGCGTACCATGAAACTTGGATATCACCACTGGCAAATTTATTGATAAAAATATTGCTTCCAAATGCTAAATCTTTTATGTCTTTGATATCAAGATTACGATCTGGAAATTTAAAGCATCGATACGCTACTCCTGTTTTTTTATTATTAGAAATATATGTCAGCACAGTTAAATCATATAAGCGTTGCTGAATATCAGGATGTAAATTTTGCATGTTGTTTTCTGCTGTTGTCATGGTTTACCTTTTATAAATTTTATTATACAAGACAGTTGATGTAATCTACAAGGGTTAATTCACGGTGTGTCGTATATACCAAATCTTACTATGGTATTTGTAACACATTTATTTATCGTTAAGAGTAATCTTGCGCTAGTACTAATGTTATCTTATACTTTATCAAAACCGTTAATTATACGTTATTCAATCCGTGAAAAACACCCATGTATTACTTGGGTGTTTTTATTAATCTGATGCTATAAAATGCTCTGTGTGGAAAGCTAATTATTGTAATCATTTATTTTCAGTGAATTGGATGTGTTATGCAAAAAAAGGTAATTGTCACAGGTGGCGCATCTGGAATAGGAAAATCAATAGCAGAACTTTTCTTAAACAATGAGCATCAAGTAATTATATTAGATATAAATCCTGATCCAATTTTAGATTGGGGAGAAAAGTTTAAAGGCTTAGTAAATATTTTCAAGACTGACGTGAGTAACTTTTCTGATTTAGAAAAAACTTTTATTCAAATAAAAGAAATATGGGAGGACTTTGATATTTTAATTAATAATGCAGGAATAAGTATTCGACACGGTTCTTTTATGGAGATAACTCCTGAACTCTGGCAAAAAGTTATAAATGTTAATTTAAATAGTGTTTTCTATGTGTCGAAACTCGGAACTAGACTTATTAAAGATGGTGGGTGTATTCTTAATATGTCTTCAATAAACGCACTTGCGGCGTTTCCACACTATGCAGATTACAATGCTTCAAAGGCTGGAATCATAGCACTGACCAAGACAATGGCTGTTGAGTTATCGGAAAGAAAAATCCGAGTTAATGCTTTATGCCCAGGTGCCGTATTGACACCTATGCAAGAAGCAGAATATTCTCCAGAGATGATTGAACAGGTTAATCAAAACATCCTACTGAGAAGGCATTCTTCTCCAGAGGAAATATCCAATTTTGCTTATTTTTTGTCTTCTGAACAAGCAAGTTTTATTACGGGTCATTACTATTTAATAGATGGTGGTGAAATGTGTCGAGCAATTTTATAAAAAGGACTAGATTGAGATGAGTAAATATATAGATGTAAGTAACTGGTTTAAATATGTTGAAAAATATATTAATACTTCAATTAATCCATATTATAAACCTGAAGAATTTTTATCTAATGCGGAGGAAGCAATATATTCAATTCCATATTCTGAATTGAAGCCACTTTTAGATTTTAAGTCAGGTAAATTAAATGGTCATATTGTCTTGAAAGGTTTGGATACGGATCCTGTTGTTATCCCTACGTTAGAAAGTACTGATGATATTAAATCACAGAAAATAACTTTTTATAGTGAGTTTTGGCTATCGGTAGTTGCAAAAATTTTAGGCGATCCAATTGATTACGCTCAAGAGAAGAATGGGGAGATTTACCAGAATGTTAGACCTCGTAAAGGGCAAGAAAATAAAATAGCATCAGATAGTTCACAAATAACACTAGATTTACATGTTGAAAATGGTTATCATCCAATTCGCCCCGATTTTCTAATGCTATATTGCTTAAGACAAGACCAAGAAAAAAAAGGTCATACATTAGCTTTAGACGTTCCTAGTATATTACATTTATTATCAAATGAAGAAATTTCAATCTTAAGAACGAAACGATTTAAAACTAGTGTAGATTGGAATTTTGGGAATTATGATGCAGAGAGAGGAACTGGTCCACTTGTTTCATTAATTTTTGGTCCAGAAAATAACCCGATGATTTTTTGGGATGACGAATATATTATAGGAGTTGATAAAGAAGCCCAAGATACTTTGGATAAACTTAGAAAGATATTACATAACCATATGAAGGGCATTTTACTAAATCCTGGAGAAATGATTGTGTATGATAATTATAGAAGTGTTCATGGTAGAACACCTTTTATTGCACGCTATGATGGGAGTGACAGATGGCTTCAACGGTTATTAGTGGTCAGAGATTTAACTCTGAACCAAAAAATATTGAATAATGATGGCAGGGTTTTAGATTGGTTATATAAACCAGGCATAAATTATAGTAATATAGTTTATTAAAATAAAATAAATTACATTCCGTAGCGAATACAAAGGTGAAAAATATGTCTAAACAGTTAAAAGCTCTTCCTCTTATAGATGCCAGAGAATTACTTGATAATAAAATAGCACCAAGAAATTTTGTTGAGTTAATTAAAAAAGATAAATTTATTTGTCTGTATAATTTGGATAAAACACCTATAGAAATTTCTGCTGAATTATTTAGAAATTTAGAACTCTGTGCAAACAAATTTTTTGAATTACCTCAAGTTCAAAAAATGCGCTATTATATTGGAAATTCTTATAACCATAGAGGATACGTCCCCGTTACAGAAAAAGGCTCATATTCTGATGAAGAAGGTAGGCTTTATGAGGCTTTTGATTTATCTTATGAGCTTGAAGGCTATATTCCAGATGAAGAGTTTAACCTTAAAGGAGTTAATCAATGGCCAAATGAAATAAAGGAATTCAAAAAAATTTGTTTAGAATATTATTCCAAGCTTTTTAAATTAGGTAAAGCTCTTTTAGCAATATTTGCTGAAGGTCTGGGAATTGAAGCGAATTATTTTGACAGATGCATAACTTCTCCTCCCGCGCAATTAAGGCTAATAAATTATTTGATTAACTCGGATATGAAAAATCAAAAAATTGGAATGTCCATGGGAGCACACACTGATTACGAATGCTTTACTTTATTGTATCAAACAAGTCCTGGATTACAACTTTTTGATGGTGAAGCGTTCTGTGATGTTCCTGTTATGAGAAACTCTTTAATACTACTACCCGGAGATATTATCCATTATTTAACAAATGGGTATATATGTTCTACTCCTCACCGAGTACTACATAATGGAACTTATCGAACTAGCTTTCCATTTTTTATGAATCTTGATTTTGAAACAGAATTATCGATACATGAAAAATATTTAGAAGTTAATGATGAATTAAAAAGAAGGACCCTGCTTCCCAAAAATTTAGTTGTTGGGAAGCACTTAGTCAATCAATTATATCGTGACTTTCCGTACTTAAGAAAAAAAATAGCTAACAATGAGATTAAAGTCAACTTTGAATTAAGAGATAATAGTCTTTTTGAAAATATTTAAGGGGAACATAAGACATGCAATCAGAAGATAAAAGTGTTTGGTATTTCTATTTAATTCCTATTATTTGGGGATTAGGGTTTACATTAACACACAATGCAGTACGAAATATTGATCCTGGAAAGTTTGCTTTTTTTCGACAATTAGTGGCACTTCTGTGTTTATTACCATTCGCATTTAGTTACTTAAAGAAAATTTCAAAGCAAGTTATACTTTGGTCTATAATTATTTCGTTATGTAATACTTCTAATATTTTATGTCAGGCATATGCATTAACCCAGATTAATTCAACCCAAATTGCTTTTTATGTCACACTAAATATTATCTTTGTCCCATTTTTTGCTTACTTGTTAAAGATTTGGGTGTTTGATTTAATTGAAGTAATTGCTGTAATAATTGGAGTTATCAGCTTAGTAATAAACTACCAAGGAGATCTACAGGGGATTGGTTCTGGTGATATATTTGGTTTAGTTTCATCAATCTCTATTGCTTTAAGTATCGTAACTACTCAGAAAATGCTGCAGAGTATAAAGGCTGAAAAGGTCCTCATGACTTTTTTAAGTATTTTTTGGAGTACTTGTTTTCTGTTGTGTTTTCTTTTTACCAACAGTGTCAATGCAGCTTCTGAATATAATGCCCAAGCAATATTTGCTATTTTATTCCAAGGGGCTATTTCTACAGCGTTTGCATATTATATACAATTGAGGTATCAACAAAGAGTAGGAGCAACTAATGCTGCTCTTATCTTGAATCTTGATCTAGCTTTTGCTTCATTTTTTGGTTTTTTAAACCATGAGATTATAACCATTACACAATTAATTAGCGGTCTTGTAGCATTTCTTGCCTCAGTTTTTAAAGGTTTAGTTAAGCATTTTTTTATTAAAGCTTCCCGTTGATATAAAAGACATGGTAGTGTCTCTCTAAAAAGACTATATTACAATATAATGCATTGTTTTTCTCTGGAGTTTTACTTATGTATAAGCGACTATTTCACCATCAATCACTGAACACAATATTGTGTTGGAGTTTATATTGATTGTAATTAATCCTGTTTTCATGATGTGCAGATCGCTGAGAGTACCAAAACTAAATTACTAAAAACGTGCAAATTTAGTCTTCTGAAAACAAGATTGTTAAATATTCTACTATAGGAAAAATCTAATTGGAAAATACTCCCATTTTTAGAATAATTTAAAAGTATAAATTGTCAACGACTTATTGAATATCAGCAGCACACTTAAGTATTATGCCTAATATTGCTTATATTACCAAGCACGTAAAGCTGCCAAAACATTATCAAAATCTTTAACTTTTTGTATAATCTGATTGATATATGATTCCACGGTTGATTTAGAATATTCTAGATGCATCGCAACTTCTTTATTTCGAATAAAATTAGCTCGAGTGATAAGAACCATCAGCTCAGTTGGCGTCGGTAACTCATTAAAAAATTGAATTATACCAGTATGCTCAAGAAACTTAGTTATCGCGGTACGCTTATTTTTATAAAAATGGCGATAATAACCATATAATTCTTTAAGGCTGAGTTCTCGTGTAAGATCTCTCCCAATACTTAGTATCGCACTTACATTATTTGACAAATTCATTACTGGCATCTTGTTCATTGTATGCCGCCATACATAGCCTTTAGAGTTTAACCAAACTCTAGAGTTATCTACTACTGCTCTCCCTGTCAATCTTACTTGCTCTTCATATGCATCCATCTGAGTGGCATTATCTATCCAGTATTGGATCATAGTATCATTAATATCCCATATTGTGCGATTCACGAAATCGTTTTCTTTTAAATCGAATATCGATAGATTGTGATCATTTGATGCCAAATATTTACCCGATTTGGCATCTTTGAGATGGACAGCATCGCTAGAGGTCATTATCAAATTGTCAACAAGACTGAGAACACTACGATCAAACATGGTTAATACACTTTTGCAATAAACAACAACTGTATTGTAGCTTAAATCAATGAGATAAGTATAGTTTTTTATAAATTACAACCATATTCTACATAGGTGTAATTATTTGTTATTATGAATATAATTAGTGCTGTAATCAATCTATAAGGAATTAATTATGTTTGAGTCAGCAAAAAATGATTTGTTGCTTAAAGGATATTGTATTATTGATGATGTAATACCAAATAAGCTAATTCATGACTTACGCAAAAAATATTTGCAATATTTCACAAATGATGCCACATTAACTTGTGAGGAGTTTCTTAGTGATAGTGAGCTTTCCGGGATTATTTTTTCTGATCGTCTAGTAATTGCCATGTCTGAGATTATGGGTGAGAATTTTTGTCTATATCCAGACTTTACTCTTCGTAAGAATTTGTACATACCATGGCATAATGATACTCCATATCTCACAGATAAAGAAAAACTTGAGTCAACAGCGGCAAATATGGTTCAAGCATCAGTTTATCTACAAGACAATACTTTAGATAACGGCGGCGGACTAGATGTAATTGTGGGTAGTCATCACAATAAGTCTAAGGATGAAATTAACTTTTTATCTTCACAGATGATGGCCTCAAAGGCTGGTAGTTTAGTCTTATGGGACAGTCGAATATGGCACAAAAGCCGAGAGCAGACTCATGTGTCGTTACAAATACCTAAACTAGCTATCCAATGGACAGTTTCACGTAACAGAAGGTTTTCTAATCACTTTCTACGCTATTTGAAAGATCGCATTATGTCTCGTAGGCAACACGTCATAGACATAAACAGCACGAGAGAAATTAATTATCTTAATTCTATCTTAAAATTAAATTATCCCAGCTCTTTTAGTAAATCACACCTTGATGTTATAGAAAAAAATCAACTTAATATGCTAACTTATAATTTCTAGGAACAATCATGACTTTTGCAGATCAATTAATAAACTCCTTAGCTCGTGACGTAGGACATATTTTTTCCGTACCAGGTCGAACAGTTTTTCCATTCCTCAGAAGCGTAAGTCAATCGCCACTACAAGATATAATTTGTGCAAGCGAGACTGGCGCTGGTTTCATGGCAGAAGGGTATGCTAAAGCAAGCAATAAATACGGAGTGGCAATAATAGTTGCTGGTGTAGGCTTTAGCAATATCTTTCCATCAATAACCAATGCTTACTATGACAATACAAAAGTATTATTCATAGTTGGTACCGCTGAAACTTTTCATGGTGGTAGGAATATTTTTCAAGACAGTAGCGTTCATCAGTTAAATAATCACAATATTTCATCTGCTCTCACTTCATATTCATGCTTGATGAATACCAGCGATCATATGAATCACTATAGTAACTCAATGTTTAATCTCAAACACAAATCAATGCCTGTTTTGATGAATATACCTATTGATGTTCAAACTAGTAAGGTGAGTGAGCTACCTAAGGTTAAAAATGTAAACCATAGTCTACTCAATCAAGATGCGCTGAAACACATTATTGATACTCTGCAGAAATATAGTATTCTACTAGTTGTTGGCAATCGTGCCAATGATGCTAAGGTCGCAATAAACCAATTTTGTGAGAAATATTTTATTATCTCTGCCGCTACCTTGTGTGCAAAAGGAATAATAGATGAATGGCAAGATAATTATCTTGGGGTTTTTGGTTTTGGTATGTCGCCACGAGTGTTTGAGTTTATGACAACTACCACTCCTGAATATATTATTACTATTGGTATGGATATAAATGAACGTAACACCTATCAATGGAGCAGTTTTACGCAACGAATAATTCATATTGATGATGAAATAAATCACAATAGCCGCGATCATTATCTAATGAGTGATGGCTATATCAGCAATATCAACATTTTATTTAATGAATTGTTAAGTACTTGTGAATTGGAGCAAGATTTATTAGCTTCGCTCAATACCCGTAAGAAATATATTGATAATTTACAAACACCTGCCATTATTGCAACACCTCATGAAGACAGTAGATTATACGTTGATGATGTGTTACATACTGTAAATAGCTTCTATAGTAAAAATACTAGCTTTGTCACCGACTCTGGCTTACATCGCCTATACTGTGCACAAATACTTCGCCTTGCTCACAGCTCAAGATATTATAGCTCAGTGAACAATGGTCATATGGGATGGGCCATTGCAG
>SSGY01000080.1 GCA_008017145.1 Neisseriales bacterium | reverse complement strand
CGGCATAAATTTCGGCGAAGAGTACAGAATTTTGCTAAAATCACCGCTTAATTGTAACAAAGTTTTGAGTGAAAGAGATAAATAGCAATGGCGGTAAGCGATAACATATTGACATTTCAAGATATTATATTAAAACTGCAGTCTTATTGGGCAAAAGTTGGCTGCGTAATTTTGCAGCCGTATGATAAAGAAATGGGTGCAGGAACCTCACATACTGCAACTTTTTTACGCAGTATCGGTCCTGAGCCATGGTTTGCTGCATATGTACAACCATCTCGTCGTCCAAAAGATGGGCGCTATGGCGAGAGTCCTAACCGTTTACAACACTACTACCAGTTTCAAGTAGTATTAAAACCATCTCCAGACAATATTCAAGAGCTGTATCTTAATTCACTTCGTGAGCTTGGTGTAGATACATTAGTTCATGATATTCGTTTTGTCGAAGATAACTGGGAAAATCCAACTTTAGGAGCTTGGGGACTAGGCTGGGAAGTTTGGCTTGATGGTATGGAGGTAACACAATTTACCTATTTTCAACAAGTCGGTGGTTTAGATTGTAAACCAGTACTTGGCGAAATTACCTATGGGCTTGAACGTTTGGCAATGTATTTACAAGGTGTCGATAGCGTTTACGACCTAGTTTGGGCGCGTACTTTGGATGGGCACAATGTAAGCTATGGCGATGTATTTCATCAAAACGAAGTGGAGCAGTCCAAATACAACTTTGAACATAGCAATAGTGAGTTATTATTTAATAACTTTAATAATTTTGAGAGTGAAGCTAAGCGATTGCTTGAAGTAGAATTAGTTTTACCTGGTTACGAAATGATTTTGAATGCTGCGCATACCTTTAATATGCTGGATGCATGTGGCGCGATCTCAGTAACAGAGCGAGCGACTTACATCGGCAGAATTCGTACCTTAGCTAAATTGGTTGCCGAGAAATACTATCTTTCTCGCGAACAATTAGGATTCCCATTAATCAAATCTACAAATTAGGATTTATTAATGAAATGTCCTTTTTGTAATTATGATGATACTCAAGTCATCGATACTCGACTTAGCGATGATAAAATGATTGTTAAGCGGCGAAGAAAATGTATGCATTGTGATCGTCGCTTCAATACTTTTGAGAAAATTGAGTTACAACTTCCTGCTGTCGTTAAAACTAATGGTTCACGACAGGAGTATGACGAATCGAAAATTCGTATCAGTTTCATGAAAGCATTGCATAAACGCCCTGTGGCAATGGGGTTGGTTGATACGGCAATTGAAACTATTCGTCAAAAAATATTGATGCATCATGAACGAGAAATAGATAGTCGAGTAATTGGTGATCTGGTAATGGAACAGCTTTCAAAATTAGATAAAGTAGCATATATTCGTTTTGCTTCAATTTATCGAAGCTTCAAGGATGTAGTTGATTTTACAGATATTATTAAACAAGTAGACGATAACTAACGATAGGAAATTAAATACCATGTTAAAAATTTTGCAAAAAGCCTATGCTTTTGATGATGTTTTATTAGTGCCAGCACATTCAGAAGTGTTACCCAAAGATGTTAGTTTAACTACCAAGTTAACTCGTAATTTAAGCTTAAATATTCCACTTGTTTCCGCTGCGATGGATACAGTAACAGAAGCACGTATGGCGATTGCTTTGGCGCAAGAAGGTGGAATCGGCATTATTCATAAAAATATGACACCTGAACATCAGGCTAGCCGTGTTGCTAATGTCAAGCGTCATGAATCTGGTATTGTAAAAGATCCTATCACTATTGAACCAAATGCAAGTGTTCGTGAATTATTGGCAATAACACAACGCCGTAAGATTTCTGGCGTTCCGGTAATTGAACATGGTAAGGTAGTGGGAATTGTTACTAATCGTGATGTGCGTTTCGAAACTAATTTAGAACAGCCAGTACGCAATATCATGACACCACGTGAACGTTTAGTTACAATACTGGAAGGTGATTCAGTTAATCATGCCAAAGAATTAATGCATAAGCATCGTCTAGAGCGTGTTTTGGTAGTGAATCAAGCTTTTGAACTACGTGGTTTAGTTACAGTTAAAGATATTACCAAAAATATGGCATATCCGCTTGCAAGTAAGGATGATTTGGGGCGTCTACGGGTTGGAGCCGCGGTTGGTAGTGGTGGCGATACAGAGGAACGTGTAACTTTACTGGCAGCAGCAGGAATTGATGTTATCATTGTTGATACTGCTCATGGGCACTCGCAAGGGGTGATAGATCGCGTGCGTTGGATTAAAAATAATTTTCCGCATATTGACGTTATTGGCGGCAATATTGCAACTGCTGCGGCTGCTAAAGCTTTGGTGAATGCCGGAGCAGATGGAGTTAAGGTTGGTATTGGGCCTGGTTCAATTTGTACTACACGAGTAGTTGCAGGAGTCGGTGTACCACAATTATCAGCAATTGCCAATGTTGCGGATTATCTGGCTAGTTCTGGAGTACCGGTAATTGGTGACGGTGGGATTCGTTTTTCTGGTGATGTAGCAAAAGCTCTTGCTGCTGGTGCCTCTTGTGTTATGCTGGGAAGCATGCTTGCTGGTGCTGACGAAGCACCCGGTGAAATTGAGCTTTATCAAGGGCGTAGTTATAAATCTTACCGTGGCATGGGTTCGCTTGGTGCAATGAGTAAAGGCTCTGCTGATCGTTATTTTCAGGAAAAAGATGCTGGAAATGATAAATTAGTGCCAGAAGGAATTGAGGGACGAGTTCCTCATAAGGGATCTTTAAATTCAATCGTGCATCAACTTTTAGGTGGACTTCGCGCATCAATGGGATATTTGGGTTGCGCAACAATTGCGGATATGTATCGCTATGCTGAATTTGTTGAAATTACTGCCGCAGGGATAAAAGAGTCACACGTTCATGATGTTCAGATTGTTAAAGAAGCTCCAAATTATAATATCGGTGGATAATTAGTTTTTAATTGTTATATATTTTAGTTGTCAAGTTAAGTTTAAGATAGGGTTTAAAGATGTTTAATGTTGTTGAAAAACACCAAAAAATGGTCAAAGGGATTATGATCGTAATTGCTGGAACCTTCGTGGTTTGGGGCATAAGCGGTTATTTTGGTATGAGTGGTGACGATGGCTACGTGGCTAAAGTTGGTAGTAGTAAAATTTACTCTCAAGATATTGATCGTGCGATGGATCAGTCTCAGGGGCAATCACAGGATAAAATGCAAGTATTATTTGGTTTGATTAATCGTCAGTTATTACTAAACTCATTTGATGATCATCATCTAAGCGTGACAACTACCCAATTGCAAGACGCGATTGCAGCAATACCTGCATTTCAAACTGATGGTAAATTTGATCTTAACAAATACCAAGATTTTTTGAAACAGCGCTATACAACTTCGGCTAAATTTGAACAAGATATGCAGCAGCAAATTTTGATTAATCAAGAACTTGATTTCTTTAAAAATTCATATTTTACTTCGCAAACATTTCAGGATAAATTTGCTTCTTTGCTAAGTCGTGAGCGTAATGTCTCACGTTATGTAATTGATCCTAAGCAGTTTTATGCCAAAATTAATATTTCTGAAAGCGACATAGCTGCTTACTATCAACAAAACATTGCTAAATATACGATTCCTGATCAAGTTAAATTACAATATATTCAATTATCTGCCGATAACGTAGCAAAGATGATTACGGTTAGCGATGCTGATGTATCTCAATATTTGCAAGATCATCCAAATGCGAGCAATAATGAACAAATTGATGTTTCACACATATTATTTACAGTCGCTCCGGATGCAACAGCCGCTCAAAAGGCACAGGTAAAAGCTCAAGCTGAAAAAGTATTGGCGCAAGTAAAGGCTAACCCAGCTGATTTTGCTAAACTAGCGAAACAATATTCACAAGATCCTGGTTCTGCTGCTAATGGCGGTGATTTAGGGTTCTTTGGGCATGGGGTAATGGTTAAACCATTTGAAGATGTTGCATTTAGTATGCAAAAAGGACAAATTAGTAACTTAGTTGAAACCCAGTATGGCTTCCATATTTTGAAACTAAATGATATTAAAGGTAATGATGCTGCGTCTAAGCGTGCGTTAGTTGTACAGCAATTGCAAAAGCAGAAAGCACAGCAACAGTTACCATCTATGATTGATCAGTTAAATGATTTAACTTATAACAAAGCTGATTCATTAGAACCTGCTGCACAAAAACTTGGAGTTACAATTCAAAATAGTGATTGGGTAAGTAAAGGTTCCACTGCCACAGGATTGTTTGCCAATCCAAAATTACAAAAATCTGTTTTTAGTGATGAAGTGCTTAAACAACATCATAATAGTGAAGTTGTTGACTTGGGTGATGGTAGTTATGTAGTGGTACGTTCTACTGACTATAAACCTGCTACGATGAAGCCTTTGGAAACCGTAAAACCGCAAATTATTGATGCCTTGAAGGCACAACAAGCGAGCCAAATGGCTTCAGCACTTGGACAACAAGATTTAACTCAATTACAACAGGGTAAATTAAAACTTAGTTTTGCTAACCCTGAAAATGTAACTTTACTTGGGCAAAGTAAAACTATTGATCCTATGGCAGTGAAACAAATTTTTGCAGCACCAGCAAATTTCCCTAGTTATACTGGGGCACTAGCACAAGATGGTTCGTATGTTTTATACCAAATTAATAGTCAAACTACGGATAAAAGTTTAGATGCTCAAAATGAGAAAGTTGTTTCGCAGTTAGCAGAGCAATACTCAATGATGAATTTGAATGCTTATGTCGGTTCATTGAGAAGTTTGTACAAAGTGAATTATAAACTTGATCGAGTGCAAAATGTCAGCGGTGATGCTGCGCCAGCACAAGTAAGTCAATAAACACACAGCCACTTTCGGGTGGCTTTTTTAATTATTTATAGCCATGTGTTTAAATGGTTTTAATTTTAGATTGAAGAATTATGATAAATCAACAAGTAGTGGATTGTTTATTAGCTAATAACGGAATTGATTCAAATTTTTTAAATGTACAATTAAATCAACTTTCCAAACGAGGAATAGATTTTGCTGATTTATATTTACAAAATACCGCTAGTGAATCATGGGTGATTGATGAAGGAATTATTAAATCTGGAAGTTACGCGGTTAATCAAGGAATTGGTGTGCGTACGGTGTGTGGTGAGAAAACTTTTTTTAGCTATGCCAATGCCTTAGATCAACGCGTGATTAAAGATTTAGTTGATAATTTATACATTGAGTCGGTGAATAAACATAATCAAGGTTATTCAAACGTAAATAACAATGTACTCAATTTGCACACTTTTGAAAACCCACTCCAAAGTTGGGACAGTGCCAGAAAAATCCAGTTATTACAAAGTATCAATCAAATTGCTCGTACCAAAAACTATGTAACAAATGTTATTGCAAGTATTAATCTTGAGTATGATCAAATTTATTTGGCGCGGAGTGATGAGCGTCATTTTAGCGATATTCGTCCGCTGATTCATTTGAGTATTACTATTATTGTCAATAAAGATGGCAAAATGGAACGTGCTGCTGCGGGTGGTGGTGGAAGATATTCTCTTGATTATTTTAGCGTAGAAATGGTGACTAGTTATATTGAGAAAGCATATTTGCAAGCAGGGTTAAAATTGGAAGCAAAACCTGCACCAAGTGGCGAAATGCCAGTAGTTTTAGGAAATGGTTGGGCGGGAGTCATTTTACATGAGGCAGTAGGTCACGGTCTTGAGGGAGATTTTAATCGTAAAGGTAGTTCTGCATTTAGTGGTAAAATTGGTCAGCAAGTTGCCAGTAAAGGTGTTACCGTAATTGATGAAGGATGCATCAGCGATCGTCGTGGTTCGATGAATATTGATGATGAAGGTAATCCAAGCTCGCGGACTGTTTTGATTGAAGATGGGATCCTTAAGGGGTATTTGTTTGATGAATTAAATGCACGACTAATGAATATTCAATCAACAGGTAACGGCCGACGTGAATCTTATGCCAGTAACCCTATTCCACGGATGACGAATACCTATATGTTAGGTGGTAAACATACTCCAGAGGAAATTATTGCCAGTGTTGAATATGGTTTATTTGCAGAAAATTTTGAAGGCGGTCAAGTTGACATAACTTCGGGGCAATTTGTATTTAATGCTTCCGTTGCATGGGTAATTGAAAAAGGTAAGCTTGCATACCCAGTGAAAGGTTGTGCGTTGGTAGGGAATGGTCCAGAGTGTTTGCAACATGTAACAATGATTGGTAATGATCTTGCATTAGATAGCGGTGTTGGTGTGTGTGGTAAGGATGGACAGTCTGTACCAGTCGGGGTTGGACAGCCTACGATGCGTTTAGATGGTGGCTTAATTGTCGGTGGTTAGAGGATATGTAATTTTTCATTGAATCGGAAATAACTATGGAATTTGATTTAGAACATAAAAATAAGTTACAGCGTTTGGCTGGTGTGCAGCACTTACTTAGTGGAAAATGGGTCGCGCGTGAACAGCTTGTCTCTTTGCTACAGCTAGTTATTCGCTCTGACGATAGAGTGTGTTTAGAGGGTAATAACCAAAAGCAAGCCCAGTTTTTAGCACAAGCTCTGGCGCAGTTAGATCCAGAGCAGACAAATAATTTACACATAGTTCAATCAGCGTTAAGTTTACCAGAACATATCCGTGTCTTTGAAAAAGGTTTAGCCAATCGAGTAGATTTTTGCTATTCCAGTGGGCAGGGTGCTCGTTTGGCACAGCTTGCTGCCAGTGGCAAAATAACTATTGGTGGGATTCATACATATTT
>SSGY01000125.1 GCA_008017145.1 Neisseriales bacterium | reverse complement strand
TATTACTGGAACATCAGCAGGGTCTTTGGTTGGTAGTCTTTATGCTTATGGTTATACCCCTGAACAGTTACAAAGAATTTCTTATCAAATGGATGAACTAAATTTAGCTGACTTTACCTTTAGCCGTAATGGTGTAATCAAAGGTGCCCGTCTACAGCAGTTTGTTGATGCCAGAGTAAAAAATACTCCGCTGCAAAAATTAAAAACCAAATTCACTGCGGTAGCAACCGACCTGGATAGTGGTCAAAGTATCGGCTTTAATAATGGAGATACGGGTGTTGCAGTGCGTGCATCTTGCTCAATCCCCAATGTATTTATGCCAGTACAAATGAATAATCATCGCTATGTTGATGGTGGTTTATCTGCTCCAGTTCCTGTCAGTTATGCAAAAAAAGAAGGCGCGAACTTTATAATCGCGGTTGATATTAGTGCTAAACCAGAACAAGGGCGTAGTGGATACTTATCCAATTTTGATCAGACTATTAATATTTTAAGCGTAAAACTTTTGGCTGAACAATTAAAACAAGCTGATATCGTAATTCATCCAGATATAAGCACCTTATCCAGCTTTAGCTTCGATAAAAAACAAGAGGCAATTGATATTGGTTATAAAGCGGCAATGGCTCAAATGCCTATAATTAAACAAAAAATTGCTCAATGGCAAAAATTACATAACTAAACCACAGTAGAGCAAAATCCACCCTAACAAATAAGGATACGAGCATGCAACAAAGAATTAGTGAACAGGACAAGCTAATTTGTCTAAGCGATAATGAACATTCATTTTCTGCAGTAAATCCACCAATTTTTCAAAGTTCAATTTTTAGCTTTAATACTATCGAAGATTATATCGACTATAAAGACAAATTAAATCAAGCCTATTGTTATACACGTGGTAATAATCCAACTTGTAAAATTTTGGAACAAAAGTTAGCTGCATTAGATCAGGCAGAACAATGTCGGGTATTTTCATCTGGAATGGGTGCTATTTCAGCGGCCTTATTCTCGATATTGAAAAAAGGTGATCATGTATTAGTCTTAAATAACGTTTATGGTCCAACCTTAGATTATCTAAATTTCATGGAACGCTATGGGGTTAGTTTTGAGGTGGTCGCAGTTGAAGAAATTAGCCAGCTAGAGCAGTTAGTCAAAGCAAATACTAAAGTCATTTACACCGAGTCACCAGCAACTATGACTTTTGAAACTATTGATTTGCGCGAACTAGCACAATTTGCCAAAGCACGAGAGATTATCACTATTATTGATAATACATGTTTAACGCCTCTTCTTCAAAAACCATTAACGCTCGGAATCGATATCGCAGTATATTCACTTTCTAAATATACGGGCGGACATAGTGATATTATTGCTGGTGCGGTAGTTACTTCGCAGCAGCTTATGACAAATATTGATAAATATGGTTACAAATTATCTGGTTCGGTATTGAGTCCTAATGATGCATTTTTACTCTTGCGTGGATTACGGACTCTCCCCTTACGTTTAGAAGCTCTGGCGCAAACCACTACTCAGGTTATTGATTATTTGAGTGAACATCCACAAATTAAAACCATTTACCACCCTCTTAGTTATTGTGGTGAACAAAAAAACATCTACCAAAAACAAACCAGTGGTTATGCCGGATTATTTTCAATTAAGCTCGCAAGCAATAAGACTAAGCAAATTCGTAATTTTATCAATAGATTAGAAACATTTAATATCGCAGTTAGCTGGGGTGGATTTGAAAGTTTAGTAATGGTAAAAGATATTAATGAGCTCCGTAAAGCAGTCAGTGATGAGGTAATTATTCGTCTTTCACTCGGGCTTCTTGATGCCAAAACAATTATTCAGGATTTAGAACAAGCATTAAATCAGATAGGAACAGATGATGCGTAAATTTATCTCAATGGATTTCTTTCAAAATTTAGGTAAAGCATTTATGCTGCCAGTTGCCCTGTTATCAGCTTTGGGTATGTTGCTCGGAATTGGTTCGGCGTTAACCACACCACAGCTAGTGCAGCTATTACCATGGCTAAAAAATCCTATCGTTAGCTTTATTGCCAATTACATGACAACGATTGGTGCTTTTGGCTTTCAAAACTTACCAGCACTATTTGCGATCGCAATTCCAATTGCATTAGTTAAAGCCGAAAAAGGTGTGGCTGGTTTTGCTGGATTTGTTGGTTTCTATATCATGCACAGCGCAGCTAATTTCATGTTAACCAAGCTTGGAATGTTAGCAATCAGTGGTGATTTAGTTAATAATGGTCAAACTATCGTCTTCGGTATCCAAAGCATCGACATGGGTGTGTTGGGCGGGATTATTTCAGGGATAATTGTTGCCAAACTTCATCAACGTTTTTATAATATTCAATTACCCGATGCATTATCATTTTTCTCAGGCGCGCGCTTCGTTCCAATTATTACTACCGTCGTAATGAGTTTAGTCGGGCTAGTTCTGCCGCTTAGTTGGCCGTTTGTTGCACATCTAATCAATAGCGCGGGTCAATCATTGGTCGCCACTGGAGTTTTTGCACCATTCTTATTTGGGACTGGTGAACGCTTGTTACTTCCATTTGGTTTACATCATATTTTAGTGGCACTAATTCGTTTTACACCAGCTGGCGGTGAAATGCTGGTCAATGGACATCAGGTTTATGGTGCGCTCAATATCTTCTATGCTCAATTAGCAGATCCACTTACGCAAAATTTTAATCCACAGGCTACACAGTTTTTATCGCAAGGTAAAATGCCGACGTTCTTATTTGGTTTGCCGGGTGCAGCTTTAGCTATTTATCATTGTGCCAAACCTGAAAATCGCCCACAAATCAAAGGCGTGTTAATTAGTGGTGTAATTGCCTGCGTGATTGCCGGAATAACCGAACCACTAGAGTTTCTTTTCTTATTTACTGCGCCATACATATATCTTATTCATGCAATTTACACCGGTTTAGGTTTCCTTGCTGTCTCATTATTACATGTAACCATTGGTAATACTGATGGTAATTTAATCGATTTGGTAGTTTTTGGGATTTTGCAAGGTACAAAAACTAAATGGTATTTGATACTACCATTAGGCTTGGTCTGGTTTGCATTGTATTACTTTACCTTCAAATTTGCAATCCTTAAATTTAATCTCCATACTCCTGGGCGGCAAGAAGATAGTCAAAGTAGCGAGGCTTCAAGCGCAGCAACCCCAATCATTCTAACAAAGAATGAACGAGCTCAGACCATCGTCGCCGCACTTGGTGGTCGTGAAAATATTCTATCTCTAGATAATTGTATTACTCGACTCAGAATAGTAGTGAAAGATATGAGCTTAATTAATGAAGATAAAATCAAAACAACTGGTTCGCTAGGTATTATCAAGCTTGATGCGGCTAATTTGCAAATAGTCTATGGTGTTCAAGTTCATCTAGTTAAAGCTGAAGTTGAAAAACTACTATAATCAACCCACAATTTCATATCAGTATGTGTTGTGCTAAATTCGCGGCACATACTATCACACTTAATTCTACGAACTGTGCAATTGCAACATTTAAAGCTATAAAACATCCAGATTAAGCTGCTATAATAAAAGACTAAACTCAAACATTTTAAGAAGGTAAAGCAAATGAGTGTCTTAATTGTAATTTTAGCACTAGCATTTTTAATGTATGTGGCATATAAAGGTCACAGTGTAATTCTCTTTGCTCCGATTGCTGCCCTGCTTGCAGTATTTTTAACTGATCCACGTTTAGTTGCACCAATGTTCTCTCAAGTCTTTATGGTAAAGATGGTTGATTTCATCAAGTTATACTTTCCAGTATTTATGCTCGGTGCTATTTTTGGTAAAGTAATTGAGCTCTCAGGATTCTCCAAATCAATTGTCGCAGCAGTGATTAAACTGATTGGACGACAAAGAGCTATTTTAGCAATCGTACTGGTTTGTGCCGTATTAACCTATGGCGGAGTATCATTATTTGTAGTAGTGTTTGCAGTTTATCCATTTGCAGCAGAATTATTTCGTGCAGGTGACATACCAAAACGTCTGATCCCCGGAACGATTGCATTAGGTGCATTTAGCTTTACAATGGACTCAATGCCTGGCACTCCACAAATCCAAAACATAATTCCCAGCACATTTTTTCAGACTAACACTTGGTCAGCACCAATTTTAGGAATTGTTGGAAGCTTATTTATATTAATCGTTGGGATTACGTATCTGGAATACTGTCGCAAAAAAGCACTTAAAAATAAAGAAGGATATGGAACAAATCTACTGAATGAACCAGCTAATTTTGAGCATGGAAAACTAGCTAATCCACTAATTGCGGTTTTACCATTATTCGTAGTCGGTATTGGTAACCTAATTTTTACCCGTATGATTCCATTAAGCTATGGTAAAGAATTTATTTTTGCACTTGGTGATAAAAGTGTCACGGTTGATGTGAGTAAATTAACTGCAATTTGGGCAGTTGAAGCTGCTTTAATCTTAGGTATTTTATGTGTAATAATTTTTGCTTTTCGTCCTGTAATGCGTCACTTTGCGGATGGTAGTAAAGCGGCTGTATCTGGTGCGTTACTTGCATCATTAAATACTGCTTCTGAATATGGTTTTGGTGGTGTAATTGCTGCTATGCCAGGGTTTATGGTCGTAGCTGCAGGATTGCAACATATCCCTAACCCTCTTATTAATGAAGCAATTACAGTTACTACCTTAGCCGGAATTACTGGTTCAGCATCTGGTGGTTTAAGTATTGCTTTAGCTACGATGTCGAATCATTTTATCGAATTAGCCCATACCATGAATATTCCACTTGATGTATTACATCGTATAGCCGCAATGGCTTCAGGTGGAATGGACACTTTACCGCATAATGGAGCAGTAATTACCCTTCTTGCAGTGACTGGACTAAGCCATAAGCAGGCTTACAAAGATGTCTTTGCAATTACCTGTATCAAGACTTTAGCAGTGTTCTTTGTAATTGGCTTTTATTTTACGACAGGTTTATATTAAAAAGTCTGCTATTGAAAAACAAACCAGCCGAAATCAAAGTATTTCGGCTGGTTTGTTTTAGTGTGAAGAGCTAGATTTAAGTTGTATTTTTTCTGGGTTACTGCTATCTAATAATTTAAAATCTAGGTATTACCAGCTTTTATATTGGATATTTCAACTAGCTACCACCACGAACTGCCCATGCAGCACAATCATAACGAGGAATAGGATCCCAATCCTCTACAGTTCCATCTTTAGGAAAGTTACTGTAACCACCACCTTGTATGTCAAGACATAAAGCATTACTAATATTAGAAGGATTTGTGGTAGAAGTCCAGTAACGATTATTTGAAATATTAATGAAACATGCTCCATCACAATTTGGACTCGTTGAATCACCAGTCCCATACATTAACCAAGCACTTGAATTGCTATAAGCATAATTTAGCAAACTTCTAAATTCATTAATATTTGGCACACGCCAGTCTGAATAACCACACCAATTACCGCTCCCGACAATATACAATGCACTCGACCAAGGAAGTTTGGTTGCACTATTAATAGTGCTCGGATCACGTACCCAAGTTAAACCGGTTAGCTTATCAGTTACACAATTGGATTCAGGACCGCTACCTGTTGTAAACCTTGGACTTGGCCAAGCAGTTCCCTCCTGCAAAGCACCATCTGAACCAGCAGTTGCAGTATAAGGTAAGGTTGGAGTCTGACCAGTTTGTGGTACTAATGCAGGTGTTGTCGTAGTACCTCGAACTGGAAATAATTTTCCAATTGGATTAGGTTTATCTATGCCATTCGTTCCAAAAACTGAACTAGAAAATATCATTGTAAATACATAGGCATTATTACCCGCTATTGTAGTTGATATCCAGTAGTGATCAAGCCTTGAAATATTATTAAAGTTCTGATTATTAAGCCAAGTAGAATTATCAACGACAGCAAAATTAAGCAAGCTCATTGCCTCATTAAAATTTGGCATCCGCCAGCTACCAGCAGTTTGTCCGCACCAAGTACCGGAAGCTGCTGTAGTAAGAGCATCATACCAAGTAAGAGCATTACCACTATTGACTGTACTTGGATCCTTAATCCAGATGAGACCTGTTAAATTGTCAGTAACCTGACAACCATCATCAGTAAAGCGTGGATTCGGAGTTGTATTGCCACTACTTACGTATGCCCATGGAATTCCGGCATGAATATCACCATCTGATCCTGTCGGTGCAGGATTTATTGGCAAGATTGGAGTTTGACCTGTTTGTGGTAGGTAAATATACGGTGTAATAATACTACCATTAATATTACTCATAACGAGTGGGGATGCACTACCATTTATTCTAGCATTATTTGTTGCACTAAAATTTAAGAATATATTGTTATTACTTATAATTAATGGATTATTTCCGTTTACTGAACTATTAGATTCATTTAATGCATTCCAGAAAGAATAATCACTAGTACCACTATAAGGAGTTATTATAAAAGTACAGCTGCTAGTTGATGGATTACTACTATCTAAATTACAACTTGATGGGCTTATACTTAAATCTGGATATGAACTCATCGTAACCAAGGGAGTTAAGGTTGAACTGCCATCTGTAATTATTGCAGATATTGAATACGCACTTCCCATCATTATCTGCCAGCTAGCCGCTGTTGATGAGGTTATACTTATTAACGGATAAGAAGTGTAAGTACTTGGTAATTGCTCATTATAAGACTGCGAGAAACCGCAACTATTTCCACTACAGGCCCCCCATTGGCTTACGCCTCCATTTGCTGACCAATCAAGTATCGTTTCTTTATATCCACTACTTTCACCTCCTGACATGCAACTTCCAGTTACATCACCAGGTCCACCACTACCTACGCCATAGCTATAAGTAAAACGTAGCGACTGTTGGGTATTTGCCGTAAATGCATCATAAAGTGCAGTACAACCATTACTTGAATCATATCTTTGACATAAAGCATAATTTGATACACCACTACTGGTATATGTTCCTGACGGAAATGATACGCCATCGCCTCCATTCATATCTATTGTCTTAATTAATCCACCACCTGATGCATTACAATTATTATTACTAAAAAACTCTACTCGAATACGAGTTAGCACTACTGTTGATTCTGTACTAAATGATTGTTGGTTATTTGTTGTTAGGTTCAATCCTGAACGCAAACCTGAGGATGGAGCAGCGTATGTAAGAAGAGATTTATATTCGCCTAGTGGGGTTGTATTGTTTATTTAAAGTGACCCCATTTGTCTAGACCAATTTTCACATTTTTTAAGAGAGTCTTCCCAATTAGCCATAGTACCCAAATTTTACGCAAAATAAATCATTTGCGGAGTTTTATAATTTAATGCCTGATGTGGTCGTTTAGTATTATAAAATAGGATATAATTC
>SSGY01000059.1 GCA_008017145.1 Neisseriales bacterium | reverse complement strand
CTAAAACAACGAAGTAAGATTGAACCAACAATTGGGCTAATGAAGTCGAAATGTAGGATGGATTTGAATCGCTTAAAAGGCAGCATTGGTGATAAATTGAATGCTACTTTGGCAGCGATTGCCTATAACCTAAGGATGATCCTAAGGATTATTTTTTACTTTATTATTTATTGCTTATTTTTGCAAAGTAACCAAAAAAATTGCCAGCTAGTGAAAACTAACTGGTAATTATTGGGGGTTATTTAGCATCGACTACTTCATATCTGGTATAATAAGCTTCTGTAAAGTCAAATATTAGTATTTTCCTCCATCATTAAAAGTAATCCAGTGTGATTGTTTATCGTGATTTTAAATAAAGATACAATAGTTCAGGAGCCAATATGATTGGTGTAGTTATTTCATTTATTATTTCTTTAACTGTAGCTAAAGTAATTATCTATACTGGCGAAGTTCATAGTCAGTTAACGTTAGACCATGATTTATCAGGTATCCAAAAAATGCATGAAACTCCAGTTCCGCGCGTCGGAGGGGTTGCAATTTTTGTAAGCTTGGTATTTACTGCTCTGTATTCAGCCAATGCTGGTGCGGTGTGGAGTGGTTTTTATGCTGGTCTAATTACTGCTTTGTTTTTTGTTTTTATTGGTGGTCTGACCGAAGATTTATCTAAGGCTGTCTCGCCATTAGTTCGTATGAGCTTTATGTTGTTCGCTGTATTATATGCCGTATATGTCTCTCATAGCATGCCTCTGATTCATCATATGGGGCATCAAAGTATAAACTATGTTCTCCGCTTCGATGTTGTTGCAGTTTTTCTAACGTGCTTTGCTGTTATTGGTATTTCCAATGCATATAATATCATAGATGGATTTAATGGTTTATCGACTACCGCAGGTATCATAAATATTATTGGCTTAGCATATTTATCTGCGATGGTTGGCGATATGACGTTGCTTTTTGTTTCTTTAAGCCTTATTGCTGCAATACTGGGGTTTTTAGTATTTAATTACCCCAAAGGAAAAATATTCCTTGGAGACGGCGGTTCTTATTCTCTTGGATTCATGATTTCACTAATCAGCCTAAACCTAACTGAGACTTACCATCATCAAATCTCTCCATATGCGATACTACTCTTAGCTGTTTACCCTTTCACTGAAACTGTATTTTCGATTGTTCGCCGTAAATTTGTACATAAAACTCGAGCAATGGCACCGGATAATCTACATTTGCATCAGTTAGTCTTTGACCGTTGTTTGCCACGCGGGCTTCCTCTGCTTCGGCGCAATAGTGGGGTAATGCCTATCATGTTATTATTTATAATGCCGCAACTTTTTATGGTAATGTTTTACTATCACTCTAACGCAATTATGTTGCTTGGTTTGCTATCCTACGTTGTACTCTATGTTTACATTTATATGCGGCTGATAAAATTTAAGGTGCCTCGCTGGTTAGTCGTAAAAAAAGCATAGAGCTTACTTTCTTCGACCTGATTATTTAGCACGATTTTTTAATCATAAATATGCAGAATTGGATGAGTTAATATGAAAAAAATCGCTATTATAGTAGCGAATCATCTTCTTAGAAATAATATTTTTAGTGCTCTACCTCCAATTGATTTTGATAATTACCTTCATCATCAGCGATTATTAAAAGAGAAATTATTGGAAAATGGTTATGATTTAGCTACCTATGATATCAATAAAATTGAAGATGCTGAGATTGTATTTTATTATGATACTATAGAGCCATTACCAAAGAAAACTAACAAGCAAAGAAACTTTCTGTTTTTATGGGAGAGCTCTGTCATTTCACCTAAAACTTATGATCTGGACAAACACAGATATTTTGATAAAATTTTTACCTGGAGTGATGCACTAGTTAATGGTGACAAATATATAAAAATGTGCTACTCTCATGAAATTATCAGAAGAATAAATTTTGATTTGTCCGGTAAAAACAAATTATGTACATTAGTTGCGGGGAATAAAGATGTTGTGCATCCGCTTGAATTATATTCCAAGCGAATTGAAGCTATTCGTTGGTTTGAAACACATCACCCAAAAGATTTTGACTTATATGGTAGAGGATGGGATAATTATCTTCCACGTAGTTGGATAGCGAAGAAAATTTATTATCATGCTCCTTTTGGCAAAAAAATTCTGTCATTATTATTCAAGAAACCTTATTCATCTTATAAAGGTGAGCTTGATGCCAAAATTCCTGTTATAGCAAAGTACAAGTTTGCTATCTGCTATGAAAACGCTCGGGACATTTCGGGATATATTACAGAAAAAATATTTCATTGCTTTTTTGCTGGCTGTGTTCCAATTTATTGGGGTCCTGAAGATATTACAGATTATATACCTCAGAACTGTTTTATTGACAAGCGAAGATTTCCTACATATGATGAGTTGTATGACCATATCAGCACAATGTCGGACGAGGATTATTTGATTTATTTGAAAAATATAGAATCATTTTTGAACAGTCCTCAAGTAGAGCAATTTTCTGCGCTAAAATTTACAGAAATCGTAATTAATGAAGTAGTGAATGAGAAATAAAAGCATAAAAAATATTACGTATAGCTATGGTAGCGTAATAATTACTTCCTTACTCGGGTTTGTTACCTTGCCATTGTCTTTAAATTACTTTGGTAAGGACTTATTCGGATTATTTTCTATTACTGGTGACACGCTCGCATATTTAGCTTTGTTTAATTTTGGTATTCCTTGGGCAGCGGCAACAATTTTTGCCAAGTTAAATAGTCAGTTAGAGCAAAAACGAGTAATTTTAAAAGCACTAACGTTGTTATTTGTTTTTAGCTTTTTGATGATAATATCTTTGTTTATAGTGCATTTACTATTCCCTAATTGGGTGCATTTTATTTCAAATATAAGTGCTAGTATTACACCAACTGCTAAATTATTCATTAGTATAAGTATAATCTTCTTTATTGCACGATTACCTTTCAGCCTTTTTTCTCAGTTACTAATCTTTATTAATCATGCTTATGTTGCTAAAATAATAGATGTTTTTTCTGTTGTATTAAATTTTATATGCTTGTTGACGGTTATTTATTTTAAATTAACTATTGTCCAGTACGCTTTTATTAGTGGAGTTGTCTCTTTAGTACCACTTATTTTTTCTGTTATGATTTTTTTGCAAGTTTGGAAGAGCACATCTTTAGCACAATCTTTAGTTGCAGAAGACCAAGTAGTAAGCTATCGTCACTTGATTGAGAGCAGCTTCTACTTTTTTTTAAATAGTATTGGAACTTTACTTGTCTGGAATACGGATAGTTTAGTTATCAGTCATTATCTTGGACTTGGTGAAACTGCAGAGTATGCAGTAATGTTTAAATTCTTTACGATTCTATTTATGATTATTAGTCAGTTAATGAATGTAATTAACCCACTGTATCCTAAGCTAATGAAAGAGGGCAGACAGGAAGAACTAGCTAAATTATTTAATATGATGATAAAATTATTCCCAATAATTGGCGGAGTAGTATTCCTAGTTATGTTTGGCGTGTATAAAGATTTTGTGCTTTTGTGGACACATAATGATAGAGTTTTTATTGGCTATCTTTCTTGTTTTGCCATGGGGCTATACTATTACTTTTTATGCTCAAGCGTTGTACCTTATTCTGTATTGATGTCATTAAACTACTCTAAAGAGATATACCTTTTGACTCTATGTGATGCGGTGATTAATTTATGCTTGTCCGTTTATTTAGTAACTAAAATAGGTGTTGCAGGTGTCGTAATAGCTACATTGATTGCGCATGTTCTGATGCTATTTATATTAGTTCCTATAAAATTAAATAAATTAATACCTAATCTATTCAAATTTGATTATCTCTATGTGGTAAAGCATTTAGTTCTTGTGGTTTTTCCTTCTGGGGTATTTGTATTTTTCATTAATGCGCTTCCTTTAGGGGCATACAAAGTATCACTTTGGGTTATGGTATTCCTATTTTATATGTCGATGAGTTTTATTATTCTAGGGCGTAGAATTGCGATTGAAACAAAGAATCTAGTAAAGGTATTAAAATGACAACTTTAATTATTAATTGTATTGGTGGTCTGGGTAATCAGATGACGCAGTACGCATTTTATCGCGAATTAGAGTTTTTAGGTTATAATGTAAAATTTTATACAGGTGGATTTAAGAATTATACGCTACATAATGGTTATGAGTTGGATAAAGTATTTGGCATAGCACCTAATTATGCGACAGAATATGAGGTGCAAAAACTTCATTCACTCTTCAACCGAATAAAAAGAAAAATAGGGTGTAAAAATAACGTAGTCATCCAGAAGCACTATAATTTTAATCCATCATATATGAACTATAGCAAAGATTCTTTTATTGATGGATATTGGCAATCCCAGCGATATTTTGCTGATGTGATTGATGTAATAAGAAAAGATTTCTCTTTTCCTCCATTATCTGAAAGGAACAAGGGTGTTGCTATAAGGATAGCAGAATGTAATTCAATATCAATACACGTTAGACGTGGAGACTATATAGGACACTCTTTATATGATGGGATATGTGATATTGATTACTATAATAGAGCTCTATTAGAGATTACACGAAGTATAGAAAATCCTGTTTTTTTTGTGTTCTCAAATGATTTACTATGGTGTCGTGAGAACTTGCAGCTACATAATGTCGTTTATGTTGATATTAATAATGCTGAGAGTGGTTACTGTGATTTGCAGTTAATGAGTTTATGTAAGCATAATATTTTGGCAAATAGTAGTTTTAGTTGGTGGGCTGGATGGTTAAATACTAATCCAGGGAAGTTGGTTATAGTACCTAGAAAATTCTTTAATGGCAACATTTATGATGAAAGTGATCTGTATCCAGAGAGTTGGGTGAAAATTTAACTGCTAAAATATATGATGCTGGCGAATTGCTAAGTATAATTTCCCTAGCTATTTGAAATAAAATTTGAAAGTTAACTTTAAATGAAAGAATATAATTTTTTTGAATATCAAAATAATTTCGTAATAAATGAAAAAATTGCTTCACAATTGAAATGGGGTAATGAGCTCAGCGATACACCACTGGTCAGCATTTGTATTCCAACCTTTCGCAGAGCGCAACTACTCAAAGAAGCAATTATGAGTGTCTTGCAGCAACGAGAATTTAATAATTTTGAGATACTTATTGTTGACAATGACGATGATGAGTTGTACGCAACAGAGATAGTTTCTTATCTTAATGAGCTTAATGATCCTCGTATTCGCTATTACATAAACACTAAGAATATCGGTGTTTTTGGGAACTGGAATCGTTGCATTGAGTTAGCTCTCGGTGAGTGGATGACAATTCTTGGTGATGATGATTTATTATTCGATAATTATTTGAGTTCTCTGACTCATGAGCTGGAGATGGATAACTCACTTACAAGAATTGAATGTCGTTACCAGATATTTTCGAATAGTCAAAATATCGCTATATCGCCAAAGCAGCAACGACGCTATAATGTATCACGAAAAAATATTGGAGATAAATGTGCTGTAAACTATCATATGTATTTATATGGTTGTTATACGGCGCCACACACACAGTTATACAAACGAGAGCTAGCACGGAAAATTGGTGGTTTTAATCCCTGTTATGCCCCTATTTCGGATTATGTGTTTAACGCTATGTATCTTTACAACTTTCCTCATGCGGTATTCATCAATCATTACTTGTGTGGTTATCGTTGGGCTGTAAATGCTAGCCAAAATCGGGTAGTGAAGGCTGGGTTATGTCGTTGGAATCGTGCTTTTAGAAAATTTTTACTGACTAAACAACCCAGTTTAATTAATCGAATTTTTGTTGCTTGCTTGGATCACCTTGAATTAAATTTATTAGGTAAAAAAAAGTCATTCGCACAGCGAGTTGTTACTCATCTTATTTATAGATTTATGCTATTACTTCAGGTGGTAGTCAAAGCACCAAGCCAAATTGCGTAGATAAAATTTATTAATAATGAAAGAATAAAATATATTTTATGATGACTGCTTCCAAATAAAATGTTATTATGGATTTAATGATTTGTGTTAGTATTATGCTCTAAAATCGCTGTTTTTTTTGAGAAGTCAATTGTAATGTTTTTATCCAAATTTATGTTTGATAAAAGCTAATCTTAATATAACGCAGTTTGAATGTGTTAGCAGGCTAAGCAGAAAAGGATATATAATGAAATGTGTATTGTTAGCCGGAGGCTTGGGCACGAGGCTTTCGGAAGAAACTTCCGTACGCCCTAAGCCGATGGTAGAGATTGGTGGGAAGCCAATTTTGTGGCATATAATGAAGCTCTATTCACACCATGGAGTGAATGAGTTTATCATTTGTTTAGGTTATAAGGGTTACCTGATTAAAGAGTATTTTGCTAACTATTTCTTACACATGTCAGATGTTACGTTTGATATGCAAAATAACCAAATGACGGTTCATAATCAACATGCGGAGCCATGGAAAGTAACTCTAGTTGACACTGGTGATGATTCAATGACAGGTGGTCGTTTGGCACGAGTAAAAGAATATATAAAAGATGAAGAAGCTTTTTGCTTTACTTATGGTGATGGGGTAAGTGATATAGACATAGGGCAACTGATTGAATTTCATCAAAAGCATGGTAAGCTTGCAACATTAACTGCAGTGACACCTCCAGGACGCTTTGGTGCGTTAGATATTCAAAATGGAGAGATCAAAAGCTTTAAAGAAAAGCCCAAAGGCGATGGAGCTTTGATTAACGGTGGTTTTTTTGTGTTATCGCCTAAGGTGATTGATTTAATTGATGGTGATAAATGCGTTTGGGAGCAAAGACCATTGGAGCAACTAGCCAAAGAAGGTGAATTAATGGCGTTTAATCATGAGGGTTTTTGGCAACCGATGGACACCTTGCGTGATAAACATTATTTAGAAGAACTATGGCAAAATAACCAAGCACCATGGAAGTCATGGAAATGATAAATCAATCGTTCTGGTATGGTAAAAGAGTATTGGTAACTGGCTGTACTGGTTTTAAAGGAAGTTGGTTAACAGTTTGGCTACATGCTCTGGGTGCTCAAGTTTGTGGCTATGCGTTAACCCCTCCGACCGATCCATCAATGTGGGAGGATATGCAACTAGAGAGGTTATGCATCAATGTTTGTTATGCGGATATCCGTGATTATGTGACACTCAAACAATTCGTTATTGATAGCAATGCAGAAATAGTTATTCATATGGCGGCGCAGCCCTTGGTGCGTTATTCATATAGTTATCCGCGAGAAACTTATGAAGTAAATGTGATGGGAACTGTAAATTTACTTGATGCAGTACGCGAAACTGGTATAGCCAAAGTTGTGGTTAATGTGACTACTGATAAGTGCTATGAGAATAAAGAGTGGTTATGGGCATACCGTGAGAATGAGCCGATGGGGGGGCATGATCCTTATAGTAATAGCAAGGGCTGTTCTGAGCTAGTGACCTCAGCGTTCACTAATTCTTATTTTGCAGACCCAAAAAATAAAACGGTGATAGCTAGTGCCAGAGCTGGAAATGTAATTGGTGGTGGTGATTGGGCTGACGATCGGCTGATTCCGGATATTATTCGGAGTTTTAGCAACAATCAAGAAGTATTCATTCGCTACCCGAATGCAGTTCGTCCATGGCAACATGTTTTAGAACCTTTATCTGGTTATTTAGCTTTGGCAGAGAAACTCTATAGTGAAGGGCAAGAATATAGTGGTGGTTGGAATTTTGGACCGTTAGATAGTGATACCAAAACAGTAGAGCAAATAGTTGCCCAAATGTGTGATATTTGGGGCAATGGAGCAGCTTGGACAAAAGATAACAACGAGCATCCACACGAAGCTAATTTATTACGCTTAGATTGTTCCAAAGCGCGCATGATTTTGGGATGGCATCCGGTATGGAATAGTGAAACTACTTTAAATAAATTAACCCTATGGTATAAAGCATATTTCAGTCAAAATAATATGCTAGAATTAACCCGACAACAGATTGATGAATATATGAAAGAATTAGTATGTTAGAACAAATCCAAAGTAAAATCTCAGCATTGGTTAGTCAATATGCAGAGGAAAAATATAAAACTAAAGATTTTATTCCAGGGCAAACCGTAATTCCACCTGCAGGTAAAGTAATAGGTGAATTAGAGTTGCAATACATGGTTGAAGCTTCTCTTGATGGATGGCTTACTACTGGTCGCTTCAATGATAAATTTGAAAAAGAGCTAGCTGCATATCTCGGAGTCAAACACCTGATTACAGTTAACTCAGGTTCATCAGCTAATCTAGTTGCATTTAGTGCACTAACTTCTCCAAAGTTAGGTGATAGAGCAGTTAAAGCCGGTGACGAAGTTATCTCGGTTGCAGCAGGATTTCCTACTACTATTAATCCAATCATTCAATTTGGTGCGATTCCTGTATTTTTAGATGTCGATATTCCAACGTATAATATTGATGTAACGAAACTTGAACAAGCGCTTAGCCCAAAAACAAAAGCAGTGTTTATTGCACATACCTTGGGTAATCCATATGATTTGAGAGCTATCAGAGCATTCTGCGATACTCATAAGCTGTGGCTAATTGAAGATTGCTGCGATGCACTTGGTTCACGCTATGATGGTAAATTAGTTGGCACATTTGGTGATATTGCTACAGTTAGCTTTTATCCTGCACATCATATTACGATGGGTGAAGGTGGCGCAGTATTTACTAATAACGACCAATTGAAAACAATCGCTGAATCTTTTCGAGATTGGGGGCGTGATTGTTATTGTCAACCTGGTTGCGACAATACCTGTGGTAAACGCTATTGCCAACAGCTTGGTCAATTACCAGCAGGTTATGACCATAAATACACTTATTCACATTTGGGTTATAATCTAAAGATCACAGATATGCAAGCAGCATGCGGACTGGCACAATTAGCGCGGTTGGATGATTTTGTTCAGAAACGTAAAGATAATTTCAATTACCTTAAAGCTAAACTGCAGGAGTGCAGTGAGTTTCTAATACTTCCAGAAGCAACACCTAATTCAGAACCATCATGGTTTGGCTTTCCGATTACGATTAAAGAAACCGCAGGATTTAGTCGCGGTGAATTATTAACTTACTTGGATGACAATAAAGTAGGTACTCGTCTGCTTTTTGCTGGCAACGTAACTAAGCAACCATATATGCAGGGGCGTAATTTTCGAACTATTGGTGAATTGACAAATTCTGACCGAATTATGAATCAAACTTTCTGGGTAGGTATTTATCCTGGACTAACTGAAGAAATGCTAGATTATACAGCAGAGATTATTGGACAGTTCTGTGGTGTAGGGTTCTAGGTAACCAAATGGAAAAAATAAAAGCATCTGATTATATAGTTGAGTGGTTATCAGCACACGGTGTTGATACTGTATTCGGTTATCAAGGTGGTATGGTTACGCATCTGGCAGATTCAATCAGCAATCATCCCAAGATGAAGTTTGTTCAAGTCTACCATGAGCAAACTGCTGCTTTTGCTGCAGTTGGTTATGCGCGACATAACTGCCATCTTGGCGTTGCGATTGCAACCAGTGGACCAGGTGCAACCAACCTTATTACTGGTATTGCAGATGCTTTTTTTGACTCAGTACCTGTTATATTTATTACGGGGCAGGTCAATACCTACGAATATAAGTATGAGAAACCAATCCGTCAACTAGGCTTTCAGGAGACCAATATTGTTGAAGTTGTAAAACCAATCACTAAGTATGCAAAATTAGTCGACAAAATTGAAGATCTACCAAAGGAGCTAGCGAAAGCTTTTGAGATTGCTAATAGTGGCAGAAAAGGTCCGGTATTATTAGATTTACCGATGAATATCCAGCGTGAGTTTTTACTTCGTGAGCAGTTAGCAGGTATTAAACCACAAGAAAAAACTACTAATTTTGCTGCGCAAGAACTTGAGCTCAAAAATGTTGCAGATGAAATAAAGAAATCTAAACGTCCATTACTTCTTATTGGTGGTGGTATTGCGACCGCTAATGCATTTGAACTACTAAATTCATTTGTTGAGAAAATACAGCTTCCCTTTGTTTCATCTTTATTAGGTAAAACAGCATGTAATGAAAAGCTGGAGCACTACGTCGGGACGATAGGATCGTATGGTAATCGCTGCGCTAATATGGCAATTGCTAATGCGGACTTACTTTTAGTGCTTGGGGCTCGGTTAGATGTTAGACAGACTGGTGGGGTAGTAAGTGGTTTTGTCAAAGAAGGTAAAATTATTCATCTTGATATTGACCGTAATGAACTTGAGCATAGTCGAATCTTAGATAAGAGCAATATTAATATTGATATTAGCGATGCACTGAAGTGGTTAATATCTAGAGTTGAACCGCTATTTAATTCGGAATGGCATAATTATTTAGCTATGCTTAAAAATAACTATAACCAAATACGAGAGATAATAAGGACACAAGTAAAAAGTGCTCCATATGATTTAATGAATTATTTAAATATAATTTCAGAAGATACAGATGTTTATTGTGTCGATGTTGGCCAGAATCAAATGTGGGCGATGCAGATGCTGCAGCTAACACAAAATCAGCGATTTTATACTTCTGGTGGATTTGGCGCGATGGGTAGCGCGCTCCCGATTTCACTTGGCGTAGCGTTTGCTAAGAAGAATGATGCTACTATCTATTCTATAAATGGAGATGGTGGCGCGCACATGGCATTGCAAAGTCTAATGCTAATAAAACAGTACGATTTGCCAATCAAAGTTATTGTGATTAATAATAAAACATTGGGTATGATAACTCAGTTTCAAGAGTTGTATTTCAATAATAATATGGTAGGAACTACCGCGCAAGGCGGATATTTGGTGCCTGATTTTGAGTCATTAGCCAAAGCTTATGGATTGAGTTATTTCAAAGTTGATCAAACTAATAACCGCGAATTTAATGAGAATGATTTTATTGGTTTTAGGCAAGCAAAGAACTGTTTGCTGGAATATGTAATTGATAACGATTGTAGAGTATATCCTAAACTAGAATTTAATCAACCAATTTATAATTCTTCCCCCGCTTTACCTGAGAATGAATTAATTGATGCAATGTTAATAAAGGTAGTCGATACTAATGACTAAAGCAGAAAATATTGATTTATCTCTCCTGACAAACCAACGAATATTCATAACCGGTGGAACTGGATTTGTAGGTAAGAACTTACTTAAGTTTTTAATTGTCCATGCCATCACTCCAAAGCAAGTTACAGTCTTAACGCGTAATGCCCAAAAGTTTAAGCAAAAACACCCAGAATTATGCAGCCAAGAGTGGTTAGACTTTGAGCAAGCAGACATTAGAAATCTAGAGTGGAATAATCAGAAATATGATTACTTTATTCATGCCGCAACAAGTGTAGTAGATCAATCCGAGTCTGAGACACTCTTTGACGAAGTCGTTAATGGAACTAAGCAAGCACTATTATTTGCTAAGCAAGCAGGAGTTAAGAGTTTTATTAACCTTAGTTCTGGCGCAGTTTACCAATTAAATCAAAATCAGATTGGATTAACGGAAGATTCCCCATTAGTAACTAAGCTAGATAACTCTAAAAATACCTATGCGCTAGCTAAAATAAGCAGTGAACATTTGGCGTATTTAGCATCGTATAACTCGGGGATGAAAGTTACTACTTTGCGTTGTTTTTGTTTTGCTGGTGCATATTTAGAAGCAAGCCATTTCGCCATTGGTGAATTTATAAAGAAGGCTCTTAGCAATCAAGAAATAGTAGTGCAGGCAGGTGGTGGGATTTACCGTTCATATTTAGCTGCCGCAGATTTAGCAAGGCAGATATTTGAGGTGTTAATTATATCGACTATTCGTGCTAGTAATTATGAAGTTTATAATTTGGGTTCTGACGATGCAATCAGTTTGCCTGAGCTAGCTCATAAGGTGGTTGGAGTTTTAGGTAGTGAATCCAATGTAACTACGCCAAATATAACTTCTCCAAACATTAATTATTATGTGCCGAATGTTAATAAATTGCGAGTGTCATTAGATAATGCGATTAAATCACTTGATGCTATAATCGTAGAAACTGCGGATTATTATCAGAATTTATCATCTTTATCTCGATAATCCGAACAGTTGTATCTCTAAAAAGTTATCACAAAAACCTAAATAAACAAAATACTTGCTCTACATTCAATATATATGCTATAATCCGGCTCTTAACTATTTATAATGTCTAGTCAGTCCGAATCCCTCGGGCCCAATACTGGCCGTTTACGTAACGGGTTAAGTTGGAAAGGTAAATATCAAATGATTCAAATGCAAACAAGATTGGATGTTGCTGATAATACTGGTGCGCGTTCTGTAATGTGTATTAAAGTATTAGGCGGCTCAAAACGTCGTTATGCTAGCGTTGGTGATATCATCAAAGTAGCAATTAAAGACGCGTCTCCACGTGGTCGTGTAAAAAAAGGTGACGTATACAACGCTGTTGTAGTACGTACTGCAAAAGGTGTAAGACGTAACGATGGCTCGTTAGTGAAATTTGACGGTAATGCGGCAGTTTTACTAAACGCTAAGTTAGAGCCAATTGGTACGCGTATTTTTGGCCCGGTTACTCGTGAATTACGTACAGAAAAATTCATGAAAATCGTGTCATTAGCTCCTGAAGTAATTTAAGGAAGACCCAATGAGAAAAATAACTAAAGGTGATCAAATCATCGTTATCGCTGGTAAAGATAAAGGTAAGATTGCGCAAGTTCAGCAAGTTGTTGCTGAAGGTGCCAAAGTTATCGTTGAAGGCGTTAACGTTGTAAAAAAACATGTCCGTCCTAACCCTATGAAAGGTGTACAAGGCGGGATTATAGAAAAAACTATGCCGGTTGATATTTCGAACGTGGCTATCTACAACAATGAAACCAAAAAAGCGGATCGCGTTGGTTTTAAAGTAGAAGGCGATAAAAAAGTTCGTGTATTTAAATCAAGCGGTAAAGTCGTTGGTGCGTAAGGGGTAAAAAATGGCAAGATTAAAACATTTTTATAATACTCAAGTAGTTCCAGAGCTAATGAAGCAATTCAATTATGGTTCTGTAATGGAAGTGCCACGTATTGAAAAAATTACATTAAATATCGGTTTGGGTGAAGCTGTTGCTGATAAAAAAGTTATGGAACATGCTCTTTCAGATTTAACTAAAATTGCTGGTCAAAAACCAGTTGTAACTAAAGCGCGTAAATCAATTGCGGGTTTCAAAATCCGTGAAGGATATCCTGTTGGTTGTATGGTTACTTTGCGTAAGGACAAGATGTATGAATTCTTGGATCGCCTAGTAAACGTGGCTTTACCGCGTGTGCGCGATTTCCGTGGTTTGAATGGTAAATCATTCGACAGTTTCGGGAATTACAACTTTGGTATTAAAGAACAAATTATTTTCCCTGAAATTGAATACGATAAAATCGATGCTCTTCGTGGTATGAATATTACTATTACTACATCTGCTAAAAACAGTGACGAAGCGCGCGCTTTATTAAAATCATTCAGTTTCCCAGTTAAATAAGGAAAGATATAATGACTAGATTAGCGTTAATCGAAAGAGAAACTAAACGTGAAAAATTAGCAGAGAAATATTCTGCTAAACGTGAAGCTTTGTTTGCGATTATTAACGATTCATCTAAATCCGATGAAGAAAAATTCGAAGCTAGATTAGCTTTACAAAAATTACCGCGTAACTCTGCGCCAACTCGTCAACGTAATCGTTGTGCTTTGACAGGTCGCCCAAGAGGTACATTCCGTAAATTTGGAATCGCCCGCAATAAATTGCGTTTATTAGCCCTTAAGGGTGATATTCCTGGCGTGACTAAAGCTAGCTGGTAAGAAGGAGTTATTGAAAAATGATGCAAGATACTATTGCTGATATGCTGACTCGGGTTCGTAATGCGCAAGCAGCGAATCATGTAGCGGTAACTATGCCTTCATCTAAAATCAAAGTGTCAATCGCTAAGGTTTTAAAAGAAGAAGGTTACATTGATGATTTTAAAGTTGAAGGTGCTGTAAAACCCGTGTTGACAATTGATCTGCGCTATTATGCTGGTAAACCAGTAATCGCTAAGATTGAACGTGTATCACGCCCTGGTTTACGTATTTATCGTGGTTGTGAAGAATTACCAACTGTAATGGATGGTTTAGGTGTGGCAATTGTGTCAACTTCACGTGGTGTAATTACTGATCGTAAAGCTCGTTCACTAAAAGTTGGTGGCGAAGTTTTATGTTACGTATCGTAATAGGAGCATAAGAATATGTTATCACGTATTGCTAAAACTCCTTTGGATATCCCTCAGGGTGTTGAAGTTACACTAAATGGCTCAAACGTTAAAGTTAAAGGTCCTTTAGGTCAGTTAGAATTTACTTTCAATGATACAGTATCTATTGCCAAAGATGGTAATGCTGTTGTTTTCGCAACTAAAGATGAAACTAAGTTTGCTAAAGCACTATCAGGTACAGTTAAATCAGTTATGAACAATATGATTGTTGGTGTAACTAAAGGATTTGAAAAGAAACTAACTATTCTTGGTGTCGGTTACCGTGCGCAAGCTCAAGGTAGCGATTTAAATCTTACTTTAGGTTTCTCTCATCCAGTAGTTTATAAAGCTCCAGCCGGAATTAAGGTTGAGACTCCGTCTCAAACTGAAATTTTGATTAAAGGAATTTGTAAACAGGCTGTTGGTCAGGCTGCTGCAGATATTCGTAGCTACCGTCCTGTAGAGCCATACAAAGGCAAGGGCGTACGCTATGCTGATGAAGTGGTAATCCTAAAAGAGACTAAGAAAAAATAATTTAAGAGGCTAGTCTAAAGATGAGTAATAAATTAAGTCGCATCAGACGTGCACGCAAAACGCGCTTAAAAATCGCTGAGCTTGGTGTTAAACGTCTAGTGGTTTATAAATCAAATTGCCACATTTATGCACAAATCATTGATGAAAGTGGCGCTAAGGTTTTAGTTTCTGCTTCAACAGCTGAAAAAGCTATCAGTGCTTCAGTTAAAAATGGTGGAAATGTCGAGGCTGCAACATTGGTAGGCAAAGCTATTGCTGCTAAAGCTACTGCTGCTGGCATTAAAGAAATCGCATTTGATCGTTCAGGTTTTCGTTTTCACGGCCGGATTAAGGCTGTAGCGGATGCTGCACGTGAAGATGGTCTTGTGTTCTAATTGGAGTAAATGATGATTGAAAATAAAGAACACCAGTTAATTGAAAAGTTAATTAGCGTAAACCGTGTAACTAAAGTAGTTAAGGGTGGTCGTATTATGGGTTTCGCAGCACTAACTGTAGTTGGTGATGGCGATGGTGGTATCGGTATGGGTAAAGGGAAATCGAAAGAGGTTCCTGTAGCTGTACAGAAAGCTGTTAAAGAAGCTAGCAAAAGCATGGTTAAAGTACCTTTGAAAAACGGTACAATTCACCATACGATTCGTGCTAAACACGGTGCTACTACTGTATTTATGCAACCTGCTAAAGAAGGTACTGGTATTATTGCTGGTGGTGCTATGCGTGCTTTATTCGATGCTATCGGTATCCGCAACATCACTTGTAAAGTACAAGGTTCTACTAATCCGTATAACGTAGTTCGTGCAACTATTAAAGGTTTACAAGCTATTAATACACCATCTGAAATTGCAGCTAAACGTGGTAAAACCGTTGCTGAAATTACCGGAGAAGAATAATGAGCCAAAAAACTGTAAAAGTTACTTTAGTAAAAAGTCTTATTGGTCGTTTAGCTAACCATAAAGCTTCTGCTTATGGTCTTGGCTTGCGTAAGATTCGTCAAGCTGTTGAAGTTCAGGATACTCCTGAAAATCGTGGAATGATTAATCGGATTAGTTATTTAGTTAAAGTAGAGGGTTAATACGATGTTTTTAAATAGTATTCAACCAGCAGAAGGTGCTAAACACTCATCTAAACGCGTTGGACGCGGAATCGGATCTGGTTTAGGTAAAACTTGTGGTCGTGGTCACAAAGGGCAAAAAAGCCGTGCGGGTGGCTTCCATAAAGTAGGTTTTGAAGGTGGTCAAATGCCTTTATACCGTCGTTTACCAAAACGTGGTTTCAAATCTTTGAGTGCACAAGCTGAAGTTAGATTATCTGACTTAGAAAAATTAGCTGGTGGTGAAGTAGATCGTTTGACTTTAATCCAATCGGGTTTAGTGTCAAGTTTAGCTGATAAAATTAAAGTTATCGGTACTGGTACTATCAGTATTGCGGTTAATCTCCGCGGTATCGGTGCAACTGAAAGTGCAAAAGCTGCAATTTTAGCTGCTGGTGGTTCGGTAGAATAATTTAAAAGGACAAAACATGGCTCTGGCAAAAGTTGATAAATTTGCTGATCTTAAAAAGCGTGTTTGGTTCCTGATTGGCGCACTAATCGTCTTTCGGATTGGTGCGCATATTCCAGTTCCAGGAATAGATCCCACTGAATTGGCGAAGTTATTTAAATCCAATCAGGCGGGTTTGCTTACCATGGTAAACATGTTCTCTGGTGGTGCGTTGTCACGCTTCACTATCTTTGCTCTCGGTATTATGCCGTACATCTCTGCTTCCATTATTTTGCAATTATCTTCTGAGGTATTTCCTTATTTGATTCAATTGAAAAAAGAAGGAGAAATGGGGCGTAAGAAAATCACCCAGTATACTCGTTATGCAACTGTGATTTTGGCGCTAGTGCAAAGTTTTGGTATTGCCACGATGTTATATAAACAACCTGGTTTAGTGGTTGATTCAGAGTTTCATTTTTTTGCAACTGCGATTATCTGCTTAGTAACAGGAACTATGTTTTTAATGTGGTTAGGTGAGCAAATTACTGAGCGTGGTCTTGGTAATGGTGCTTCAATGATCATCACAACAGGTATTATTTCTGGTATGCCTAGCGCGATTGGTAAAACTCTATCGTTGGCAAATCAGGGCTCGATGTCTATTTTTTCAGCAATCTTGGTGTTTGTGATTATTGGCGTGGTAACTTATATTGTGGTGTTCGTAGAGCGCGCGCAACGTAAAATACCAGTTAATTATGCTAAACGTCAGGTTGGTAATAAAGTGATGCAAGGTCAAAGTACACACTTGCCGCTGAAGCTAAATATGGCTGGAGTTATTCCTCCGATTTTTGCTTCAAGTATTATTTTATTCCCTGCTACTTTACTTGGATGGCTTGGGCATGGTAAACTATCGTTTTTGGCTTCAATTGGCGATGCCTTACATCCCGGTCAACCAATTTATATAGTTGTTTATGCCGCCGCAATTATTTTCTTCTGTTATTTTTATACAGCATTAACTTTTAATCCAAAAGATACTGCTGATAACTTGAAAAAAAGCGGTGCGTTTATCCCTGGTATCCGTCCTGGTGAAAATACAGCAAAGTATATTGAGAAAGTTCTTTTACGCTTGACATTCGGTGGCGCAATTTATATTGCGGCGATTTGTTTGTTCCCAGAATTACTAATTTTAAAATGGCACGTTCCATTTTATTTTGGTGGAACTTCATTGCTGATCGTTGTGGTTGTAACTATGGATTTCATGACTCAAGTGCAGTCACAGATTATGTCTGTGCAGTATGAAGGTTTAATGAAAAAAGCAAACTTAAAAGGTTTTTAGGAGTAGTTATGGCCAAAGATGACGTGATTCAATTTGAAGGTGAAGTGTTAGAAGCTTTGCCAAATACGATGTTTCGTGTAAAATTAGAAAATGGTCATACGGTTTTGTGTCATATCTCAGGTAAAATGCGGATGAATTACATCCGCATTTTACCCGGTGATAAGGTTACGGTTGAGATGACACCGTATGATCTTAACAAAGGTCGCATAGTTTTCCGTGCGAAATAATATTAATTATTTTCATTAACGATATTGTTGTGAGCAGAAAAAGCAATTCTTATATACTTGAAGTATATTTTGGTTGCTTGATTTAGTTCATTTCTAATTTTTGGTGGAATTATTTAGTATCGGGTAAATGCTGGGTTTAGGCCCGGCTAGTTAGAAAGGTGTAATTATGAGAGTTCAGCCTTCGGTAAAGAAAATTTGTCGTAATTGCAAAGTTATTCGTCGCAACGGTGTTGTGCGTGTAATTTGTAAAGAAGCTCGACATAAACAACGTCAAGGTTAATTTTTAATTTAATTGAAAGGAATAAGAATGGCTCGTATAGCTGGTGTAAACGTTCCTGATAATGCTCATATCGTTATCGGTTTACAACATATTTACGGTATTGGTCCTTCTCGCGCTAAATGGATTTGTGAATCATCACAAGTTACTGAGCAGACTAAAGTAAAAGATATTTCTCCAGAATTGATGGAAGCTATCCGTAACGAAGTTGCGAAGTATACAATCGAAGGTGACCTTCGTCGTGAAGTTTCAATGAGCATTAAACGCTTGGTGGATTTAAAATGCTACCGTGGCCACCGCCACGCTAAAGGACTTCCAGTTCGCGGTCAACGCACTAAAACTAATGCGCGCACCCGTAAAGGTCCTAGAAAATTAGTAACTGGTAAGAAAAAATAGATTTTAAGGATTTTTAAATGAGTAAAGCAAACACAGCAAGAGTTCGCAAAAAAGTTAAAAAGCAAGTCAGTGAAGGTGTAGCTCACGTTCATGCTTCTTTTAACAATACAATCATAACCATCACAGATCGTCAAGGAAATGCTTTATCTTGGGCTACTTCAGGCGGTGCTGGTTTCAAAGGTTCGCGTAAAAGTACTCCATTTGCTGCCCAAGTAGCAGCAGAGAAAGCTGGAAAAGTTGCCCAAGAATATGGTATTAAATCATTGGATGTTCAAGTACAAGGACCAGGACCTGGCCGTGAATCTTCGATCCGTGCATTAAATGCTTTGGGTATCAAAATCACTTCAATAAGTGATGTAACACCGCTTCCGCATAACGGTTGCCGTCCACCAAAAAGACGTCGAGTATAATTTTAGGAGTAGATTCACATGGCAAGATATACAGGGCCTAGATGCAAGTTAATGCGTCGTGAAGGTTTAGATCTTTCATTAGTTAGTAGTCGCAAGAGCGCGGATGCAAAGTGCAAATTAGCTTCTGCACCGGGACAACATGGTGCAAAACCTGGTAAATTATCAGACTTTGGTGTTCAATTACGTGAAAAACAAAAAATTCGCCGTATTTACGGTGTTTTAGAGCGCCAATTTAGAAAATATTTCGCCGAAGCTGACCGTCGTAAAGGTTCAACTGGCGAAAATTTATTAAAATTATTAGAATCACGGTTAGATAACGTGGTTTATCGGATGGGATTTGGCTCAACACGTGCCGAAGCTCGTCAATTAGTATCACATAAAGCTATTACTGTAAATGGTAAACCTGTAAATATCCCTTCTTTCCAAGTTAAAGCAGGGGATGTGGTTGCAATTTCAGAAAAAGCTAAAAAACAAGTTCGCATTCAAGAAGCAGTGTCTTTAGCTGAACAAGGCGGTTTTCCAGCTTGGGTAGAAGTAAACTCTAAAAAACTGGAGGGTACTTATAAATCAGCTCCTGAGAGATCTGAATTGTCTAGTGATGTTAATGAGCAATTAGTTGTTGAATTCTATTCTAAATAATCGACTCATATAATAGCTAAGAAGGAATATATATGCAAGTTTCTAGTAAACAATTATTGAAACCAAAATCAATAACAATTAATCCTTTGGCTGCTGACAATAATAATTGTAAAATTGTTATGGAACCTTTTGAGCGTGGCTTTGGTCATACTCTGGGAAATTCATTACGTAGAATCTTATTATCATCAATGGTTGGAACTGCAGTAACAGAAGTAAAGATTACTGGAGTTAATCATGAATATGATGTAGTAAGTGGCGTGATGGAAGATGTGGTTGACATTTTGTTAAACCTAAAAGGTCTGGTATTCAAGCTGCATAATAAAGAAAGCGTTGTGGTTAAATTGCAACGCAATGAATCGGGTGTAGTTAGAGGTAAAGATATTGCCTTAACGCATGATTTGGAATTATTAAACCCTGAGCATGAAATTTGTACTATTGCTAAAAATGGTTCAATTGACATGGAAATTAAAATTGAAACAGGGCGTGGTTATGAAACAGCCGTTACTCGTCGTCAAAACGTTGAAAGTACTGCTGCTGGTTGGATTTTGTTGGATGCAACATTTTCTCCAGTTTTACGTGTGGCTTTTAATGTCGAAAATGCGCGGGTAGAGCAGAAAACTGATTTGGATAAATTAGTTCTTGAAGTTGAGACTAATGGTGTTATTTCTCCGGAAGATGCTGTACGTTCTGCTTCAAAAATTTTAATTGAACAAATGCTGGTATTTGCAGGTTTAGAACATATGCCGAATACTGAAACCCCAAGTTCTAAATTAGTCAAAGTCAAAGAAGAGCCTGAAGTTGATCCGGTATTCTTAGAGTTGGTTGATAATCTTGAATTAACAGTACGCAGTGCTAATTGTTTAAAACATTTAGATATTAATTATATTGGTGATTTGGTGCAAAAATCTGAGAACGAATTATTAAAAACGCCGAATTTAGGTAAAAAATCTTTAACTGAAATTAAAGAATTACTTGAAGTTCGTGGGTTACGTCTTGGAATGCCAATTGAAAATTGGCCGCCTCAATCAATCAAGAAGAAAAAATAATTTTGAAGGGATGTAGAGCATGAGACATCGTTGTGCACATCGTAAATTGAATCGTACTTCAGCTCACCGTAAAGCTATGTTCAAAAATATGGCAGTATCGTTGTTGCAGCATGAAGCGATTATTACAACTTTACCAAAAGCAAAAGAATTACGCAAAGTTGTTGAGCCATTAATTACTTTGGCTAAAAATCCATCATTAGCTAACCGCCGTTTAGCATTTGATCGTATCCGTGATCGTGATACTGTCGTTAAATTGTTTGACGTGATTGGTCCACGCTATGCCGCTCGTAATGGTGGTTATACTCGCGTATTAAAATACGGTTTCCGTCCTGGTGATAATGCACCTCGTGCATTTATGGAATTGGTTGACCGTCCTGAAGCAACTGAAGCAGTTGAAGCTGAATAAGTTCATTCAAGAAGTTAAAAGATCCAGCCTTTATAGGCTGGGTTTTTTAATTATATTTTTGTCTAAATAAATAGTTTGTTATAATCTAAACTTATCAATTTTGTATGTGAAAGTTAGTGATGGTTGATAAATATCTCAAATCAAATTGGCTATTATTTATCGTGTTGATATTTGTCATCAGCAGGGTAATAATGTATTATCAGTTTAATATTGCAAATATTTTATTACTTCATAGTAAAGGTGACTTTACTAGTGTAATGTGCAAGTGGGACTGTAAATGGTATTTGACCATAATTAATGATGGTTATGATCATGCTGTACGAACACATCCTAAAATTTGGAAGAATCTTGCAAATTGGGCATTTTTCCCATTATATCCCAATCTAGTCGCGATTGCTGCTAAAGTAACTACATTGGATGCTGTACTTGCCGGAATCTTATTGAATCAAATATTTGTCTTTGTCGCTGCAATCTTTTTCTACAAATTGCTACGCCTTAATTTTAATGATCTTAATAGCCGTTTCGGTGTTACACTTTTAATTTTTTCACCGTTTAGTGTCTATTTTTCATCGCTCTACACCGAAGGGCTTTTTTTGGCATTATCTATTAGTGGCTTTTATTTTTTACGAACTAATCGTGAAATAAAAGGCAGCATTCTTGGAGGATTACTTTCAGCTACGCGTCCGGTTGGAATTATGTTTTTAGTGCCTATTTTTATTAATTTTGTTCGTTATCGTAAACCATTTAAACTAATGGTTATTTCACTATTAATAGCCAGTGCTGGATTAATAGTTTATATGCTATTCTTGCAATATCGTGCGGGTGATTTTTTAGCCTTTCAACATATCCAAAAAGGCTGGGGGCGTAAAGGTTGGGATTTTGCACATTTGGGGAATCAGCTATGGGTAATGGCTACTGATTTTCATAACTCAGTATTATTTGCTATTTCATTTCTATTATCCATCTATATGCTGATTAAAAAATATTATGAAGAAGCTTGTTTTAATTTGGCATGTATTCTTCCTGGCGTAATGACTGGAACTATGATGTCTGAAGGGCGATTTTGCGGTACTTTGTTTACGCTGTACTTTGCTGTTGTGCTTTTAGCAGAGAAGTCTTGGACGATTAAAGTATTGGCATTATTATTTTCATTCGTTCTTTATTTGTCTTACTATATATACTGGGTTGGGCATGCCAATTTCCTAATTTAGTACTAGGCGTTGCGTAAATTAGTTAAATAGCACTTGACGAGAGTGTTAATTCCAGCGTATAATACGCTTCTCATTCTTAGCCGGGATGGTGGAATTGGTAGACGCGCCGGACTCAAAATCCGGTGCCAGCAATGGCGTGAGGGTTCAAGTCCCTCTCCCGGCACCACAGAATACAAAATATAAAACCCAGTAATTAGTTGAAATTACTGGGTTTTTTAATTTCATTAGGTTTACATTCTAATAGTTGTATTTCCTGACTCGTTGGTTTACTCTTCACTTACGAGTAATAAGCTTCGTCGTAAATTGTTATTCAGTACCTTCAATCTGTAGCTAGGTTACAGCTTTAACAGCATTTTAATGCTATTTATGGTATAATTCGCTTCATTTTTACAAGGAATAGCTATGCTTAAGTATCCCCGAATTCTACTAAAATTATCTGGCGAAGCGCTGATGGGAGAGAGTAGAGACTCAGTAGATACTGAAACAGTTGCATTTATTTTACAACAAGTTAAAGACGTTCTTGCTTTGGGAGTGAAAGTTGGAATAGTAATTGGCGGCGGAAATTTTTTTCGTGGCGTGGCTGGAAGTGATAAATTGGGCATTCAACGCGCCAATGCTGACACAATGGGCATGCTTGCAACAGTGATGAATGGAATATTGTTACGTGATTCATTTAACGCGCAGGGAATTGATGCCAAACTGTTTTCAGCTTTTGCGGTTGGTAGCTTTATTAAAGGTTATAACCGAGATAGTATGATAAAACGTCTAAATGATGGTGATGTAGTAATTTTTGTTGGTGGTACAGGTAGTCCATACTTTACAACGGATAGTGGTGCTGCGTTGCGTGGTTTAGAGATGAATGCGGATTTACTGATTAAGGCTACTAAAGTTGATGGAGTTTATAATAAAGATCCGAAGAAATTTGCGGATGCTGTCAAATATCAGCAATTATCATTTGATGAAGCAATTGGAGAAAATTTAGGTGTGATGGATATGGCTGCATTTGCACTTTGTCGCGAGAATGGTTTAAATATTAAAGTCTGTAGCATTTTTAAAGCTGGTAGTTTAAAACGAGTAGTTTTAGGAGAAGATGAAGGTACATTAGTGTATTGTAAATAAATATACTAATTAAGCATGATCGTAAAATAGCGATAATAGCGCTAGATGAAGCTACAGCAATATATTTTGAAAAAGGGTAATAATGAATATTCACGGTAATAAAATTTTAATTTTAGATTTTGGTTCACAATTGACTCAGCTAATTGCTAGGCGGGTACGTGAGTTTAATGTTTACTGTGAAATTCACCCCTATGATGTGTCAGACGATTTTATTCAGGCTTTTGCGCCGCAGGGAATAATTTTATCGGGCGGCCCCAATTCAGTTTATGAAAATGATACTCCGAGTGCACCAACTGCGGTATTTGAGTTAGGCGTGCCAGTATTGGGCATTTGCTACGGTATGCAAACCATTGCTAACCAACTAGGTGGTAAAGTTGAGAGTTCAGGTAGCCGCGAATTTGGTTATGCTGAGATTTATGATTGTAAGAGCCCCTTATTTGCTGGTTTGAGTGATGGCGTTGGTGAACACGGTGATTTTTTACAAGTATGGATGAGCCATGGTGATAAGGTTACTAAATTACCTGCTGGGTTTGAAGTTATTGCAAAGACGCCTTCTTGCCCTGTCGCGGCAATGGCAAATCTAGAACGTAAAATATATGCTTTGCAGTTTCACCCTGAAGTAACCCACACTAAACAGGGAACAAGAATGCTTGAGCACTTCGTGATTGAAGTTTGTGGCTGTGAGCGTTCTTGGACTATGCCAAACTACGCAGATGAGGTTATTGCTAAAATTCGTACTCAAGTTGGCAAAGATATGGTTATTTTAGCACTATCTGGTGGTGTGGATAGCAGTGTTGCCGGAGTTTTGATTCATAAAGCCATTGGTGCTCAATTACAATGTATTTTTGTTGATACTGGCTTGCTACGGCTTAATGAAGCACAACAAGTGATGCAAAATTACCATGAACATTTAAATCTGAACATTATTAAAGTTGATGCCAAAGATGAATTTTTCACAGCATTAAGCGGTGTTAGTGATCCTGAGCAAAAACGTAAAATTATTGGTAAACTTTTCGTTGATATTTTCCAACGTGAAGCTGCAAAATTAAGTAATGCCAAATGGCTTGCACAAGGAACAATTTACCCGGATGTTATTGAGTCAGCAGGTAGTAAAACCAATAAAGCGCATAATATCAAATCACACCATAATGTTGGTGGATTGCCTGAGGAGATGAATCTTCAATTACTTGAGCCACTGCGTGAGTTATTTAAAGATGAAGTTCGTTCTTTGGGTGTGTCATTAGGGATTGAGCCTAAATTAATTTATCGTCATCCATTCCCAGGACCTGGCTTAGCTGTGCGTATTTTAGGTGAAATTAAACCTGAGTTTGTTAGTTTATTGCAGCATGCAGATAGTATTTTTATTGAAGAGCTATACAAACATGATTTGTATCATAAAACCGCTCAGGCTTTTGCGGTATTTCTGCCCGTAAAATCAGTTGGAGTTATGGGCGATGGACGCACCTATGATTATGTTGTATCACTTAGAGCGGTGGAAACGACTGACTTTATGACCGCAAATGTAGCAAATCTACCTTTTGAATTTATAACCCGTGTTGCAAATAGGATTATTAACGAAGTTAAAGGTATTAATCGTGTGGTTTATGATATTTCTGGTAAGCCACCAGCAACAATAGAGTGGGAATAAGCCTGTTTCAAGCAAGTATAAACATGTTTTGTAGTATAATAATCTAATAAATTTTTAGTAAGATTAAGAGTATGGATTTACAAGCTCCCAAAAAGAGTTCAATTTTTGCCAAGTTATTTTGGTTGGTGCTTGGACTAATTCTCGCTGGTGGTGGTGTGGTTGCAGTAATGATTGCGGTTACATACCCTAAATTACCAAGTATGGATGAGTTGCATAATTATCAACCAAAATTGCCATTACAAGTTTATTCTTCGGATGGTGTCTTGCTTGGTCAGTTTGGTCAGGAACATCGAATTTATGTTGATTTTGACAATACTCCTAAGCTTTTAGTCAATGCAATCTTATCTGCAGAAGATGAGCGTTTCTATGAGCATGGTGGAGTTGATATCTTAGGCATTATTCGCGCTGCTCTTGGTAATATTACTACGGGACATTTGCAATCTGGTGCGAGCACGATTACGATGCAAGTAGCACGTAATTTCTTCCTAACAACGCAAAAAACATTCACTCGTAAGTTTAACGAAATTCTACTTTCTTACAAAATTGAACATTCACTGAGTAAAGATCAGATTCTTTCACTTTATATTAATCAAATTTATTTGGGGCAACGTGCCTATGGTTTTGCCGAAGCTGCACAAACTTATTTTGGTAGACCTCTAGATAAGTTAACCATTGCTGAATACGCGGTACTTGCAGGGCTTCCTAAAGCTCCATCTGCCTATAACCCAGTTGTAAATCCAAAACGCTCACATGATCGTGAAATGTATGTGTTGGGTCGGATGCTAAAACATGGTTATATTACCCAAGAGCAATACGATGAAGCAGTGAAGCAAAAAATTATTGTTGCGCGTGGAACTGTAAAAGACTTTACTGATTCTGGCAGCTATATTGCGGAAATGGCTCGTCAATATCTTTATCCAACATATGGCGACGCTGTTTACACGCAAGGTTTCAAAGTTTATACCACCGTAAATAGCAAATTACAACAAGCTGCATACGCGGCATTACGTAAAGGAATTTTAAATTATGACGCAACTCATGGTTACCAAGGACCAGAGCAACGCGTTGATTTGACACCTTCTTCGCCAGACAGTACTTTGGACCAAACTGCGCTTGGCTTATTTGATGGTATAACTGATTATGGTGATTTATTCGCTGCAATTGTTTTGCAGGTTACTCCTGATTCAATTGATGTCATATTACGTAATGGCAATCATCTTACTTTTAGCGGTAAGCAATTAGACTGGGTGCATAAATATTTAGGTAATGGTGCAAAATCGATTTTACCTGGGTCTGTAATTAGAGTTCGTCAAAATAATGATCAATGGCAAATCAGCCAGCTTCCTCAGGTTCAAGGAGCATTAGTTGCTATGAATCCACAAAGTGGTGCGATTCAAGCATTAATGGGTGGATTTGACTTTACTGCAAACAGTTTTAACCACGTAATGCAAGCAAAACGTCAACCAGGTTCAAGCTTTAAACCATTTATTTATTCTGCAGCATTAGAGAAAGGTTTTACTACTGAGACTATTATTGATGATTCTCAGGTGTGCTTCCCCGGTGGAAATGATGGCGGACAATGGTGTCCTAAAAATGATGATGGCAAATTCCTTGGACCTATCTCATTACGTCAAGGGCTGACGTTATCGCGCAATTTAATTACTGTGAAAATTTTAAATGCAATTTCACCGCAATATGCGATTAGTTATGTCTCTAAATTTGGTTTTTCAGAATCACAATTTCAGCCGTACCTAACCATGGCTCTTGGTGCTAATGAAGTTACACCACTACAAATGGCACAAGCCTATGCCGTGTTTGCCAATGGTGGGTATTTAGTACAGCCATATTTTATTGATAAAATTACTGATGCGAATGGTAAATTATTAGCGCAAACCCAGCCAAGTAATATTGCCCAGCAATCGCCGGTGATTGATCCGCGTAACGCATTTATTATGAACAGTATTTTAAAAGATGTTGCTAAATATGGTACAGGAGCGCGTGCTTGGCGTGAACTCCATCGCAGTGATGTCGCGGGTAAAACTGGAACAACCAATGATGCTAAAGATGTTTGGTTTGATGGTTATACACCTGATTTGGTAGCAATAACTTGGGTTGGCTATGATCAACCGAAAAGCTTAGGCCGTCAGTTTGGTGCAACACTCGCTTTGCCGATTTGGATAGATTTTATGCGTAGTGCATTACCTACTCTTCCTGAGCGACAGTTAGCAATGCCTAGCGGTATTGTGACAGAAGATGGCGGAACTTGGAAAGGTGATACGGAATACTATTATGAAGGTAGTATTATTGGCAAGCATAATGCATCTGGTGAACTTGGTGAAGAAGAGAGTGGTGATAACTTAAGCCCACAAGATTCCAATGCCAGTGATCCAATTGCAGCTCAAGCTGCTAAAACTGACAGTAGCGCACCAGCGGCAGTTGATAATTCAACCAGCCGTGGTGATATTAATGATATAATAAAAAATATTCAAGATTAACTTTTAATAAATAGGAGCATCGATTGAAACATTATCCTCACCCATCATTTGCCAAAGAAGGCTGGCCATTTATTGGACTTAGCGTAGGCTTAGCACTAGTTATTCTATGGCTAACTAATTTTATTGCTGCGTTGCCTTTTATTTTGATAGCAGCATTTGTAGTACAATTTTTTCGTGATCCGCCACGGACTATTCCGCAAGATGCTGGTGCAATTTTATCTCCTGCGGATGGTAAAGTTATTTGTATCGAAAAAGCTTTTGATGATTACCAACAAGTTGAAGCATTAAAAATTAGTGTATTTATGAATGTATTTAATGTTCATTCTAATCGTTCACCGGTCGATGGTGAAGTTCTTGATGTTCAGTATTTTGCTGGTAAGTTTGTTAATGCTGATTTTGATAAAGCATCAACCGAAAATGAGCGCAATGCAGTAATTGTTAAGATGACTAATGGTCAAAAAATTACTTTTGTACAAGTTGCTGGTTTAGTGGCTAGACGTATTTTATGCTATACAAAGGCTGGCGAATGGTTAAAACGTGGTGAACGTTATGGTTTTATTCGCTTTGGTTCAAGAGTCGATTTGTATCTACCATTGAGTGCTACACCATTAGTTAGTATTGGGCAAAAGGTTAAAGCTACAGAGACTATTATAGCTAAGGTTGACTAGGAATGTCACAAATTAATAACCAAAGGGCTAAAGGTTCGCCAATCTACCTGCTTCCAAGCATGATTACACTAAGTTCAATGTTTTGTGGTTTTTATGCAATGGTACAGTCGATTGGTGGTGATTTTTATCATGCTGGTTTGGCAATATTATTTTCAATGGTACTGGATAGTTTAGATGGTAGAGTGGCTCGTTTGACACATACTTCATCACCATTTGGTGCCGAATTGGATAGTCTTGCAGATATGGTTGCGTTTGGTGCTGCGCCTGCGATGATTGTCTTCAACTGGGGCTTGCATAATCTGGGTAAAATTGGTTGGCTAGTAGCATTTGTGTATTGCGCTTGTGCTGGCTTGCGTTTAGCCAGGTTTAATGTAATGATTGGAGTTGTTGATAAGAAGTATTTTCAAGGGCTTCCTTCGCCGTCAGCTGCAGCTTTAGTTGTTGGTTATGTTTATATTTGTGCTGAGTATGATTTCAGTTCACTTCCTATCGTTATTTTAGGTTTATTTATAACCTTGCTCGCTGGATTATCAATGGTAAGTAACGTTAGGTTTTATAGCTTTAAAGAATTTCATTTCCATCAAACTGCACCATTTCGAGCTTTGTTAATGTTTTTGGCATTGTTGGTGTTTTTGTTTTATTATCCGGAAGAGGTTATTTATGGGTTCTTTGTACTTTATGCTCTAGTTAGTTATTTCCTGTGGATATTTAGAATCGGTTATCCTAGTAAAAGTAACATAACAAATAAGGATGAGCATTCGTCGATGTTATCCATATCTCAAGATTCCAATGTTAATGATAATCAGAATGGTTAAATATGTATAAAAAAATAACAGAGAAACGAAAAGCTGATCTTTCTTTGGCAGCAATCAAATTTGATGCTTCGTCTAGTACCATAACTTTAAGTGGAGAGTGGAGCTGGGTTGCCATCGATGAAAATATTCTAACTGCTGTAAGCTCTATTAAAAATCAAAATTTATTGGTAAATGGTCAAAAAATTAGGTCATTAGATACAGCTGGTGTTTATTTTTTAAACCGTTTAATTGATATTTTAGCTAAAAATAAAAACCAGTTAAAGCCATTGTTATTGCTTCCTGAGGATCAAAAACTATTTGATTTGAGTGATCAGCTCAAGCAAAGTGCTGCAAAATCGGCAACGGTTACTGAAGAGTTAAGTTGGGTGGAAAAGACTTTTGATGATTTAGTTCATGCTTGGCGTACAGCATTACAATTAATTTCTTTCTTTGGCCAACTTTGTTATACGTTCGTTACCTTATTTAAAAAAGAATACACGCTGTACGTACAAGGGATCATGGACACTATTTCACGGGCAGGAATTGGTGGCATTTTAATTTGTGCTATGTTATGCTTTCTGTTGGGTGTCAATTTAACCTATCAAATGGCTCCGCAATT